>CAYNRB010000306.1:0-2527 GCA_964399475.1 uncultured Methylomarinum sp. | reverse complement strand
AATCAGGTGTTCCGGCAAAAATTAATTTCATTATGTTTATTGGGTTATCTATCCACACTATTAGGATGGTACTTTGTTTTGAAGGTATTAGTCATGCGTGTTGAATTTGTATTTCACTCGGTTATGGTAGCAAGTAGCCTGGATGTAGCGAAGCGGAATCCGAGATAGATGTTGACAAAACCTTGATTCCACTTCGTTACATCAAGGCTACATTTAATCAGACACAAAAATATAAAACGAATTTTTTCTATCTGCCAGATAAAAAACCTGCTCAGGATTAATCGCTGTTTAAATCCCACCTACCAGCAAGTAGCCTGGATGTAGCGAAGCGGAATCCAGGATAGATGCTGACAAAACCTTGATTCCACTCCGTTACATCAAGGCTACATTTAATCAGACACAAAAATATAAAACGAATTTTTCTATCTGCCAGATAAAAAACCTGCTCAGGATTAATCGCTGTTTTAATTCCACCGACCAATGGCGCTTGGCCTTTAATCCAAGTGTCATTAGAAGAATGCAAATCTTCCAGTAAAAAACAGTGACTACCGCTATGATAATGCAGTGAAGCATGTTGCGCACTAATCGCCTTATCTTCCAGATAAATATCCGTCCGGCTTTTAGAACGTCCTAAAACCACCGGCTGACCTGGTAAAATAATCTGGCTATAGCCAGATTATTTTTAAGATCAATTAAATAACCCGCAGCTTGGGCATTTTTAAATGTGGCTATATTAGGTGTAAGCTTCGTTTGTATAGGTGGCGATGTAGGCTTATAAGCAGGTTGATCAGATGCTAGATTAAAATTACTAAGTAACTTTAATCGGTAAAAATAAAAATAACAAACAAAACCAGAGCAAAGCAACAGAACCAAGCCCACACCTAGCCAGACAGCTTGAAGATTGCTAGTGGTTTTTTCATTCACGGTAATCGGTGACTGACTTTGCAACAGATTAACGTTCCCCTGAGGTGCAATGAAATAAAAGTCTCCACTAAAGGAAGAGGAAGTCCAAGGTGTTTGTTTGTCGTTGGTTTCAGCCTCAACACCTTGTAACACTTTCTTAAAAACCTCTTCGATGGATAAACCTGGTGTTTTCAGTTGTTGCAATAAATGTTTAGTGTAAGTCCCGTTTTTACCGGTACCATCAGCGGCTACAGATCCTGGGCTGGTTGCAAATGCAACCAGCGTTCCACGAGGCGCATTAACCTCTGCCAAACCCTCTCTTGCCAAACCCCGTCCTGCCGAATGGAATTCTTCGAGTGTGTCATTGCGACAAGCATCCAGAATAACAATATTCAAACCATTTCTCGCCTCATTCATCTCATCCAGTAATTGTCCTATATTTACCGCTTTATATTTTAAATCTTTTGCTTGTTTTAACTCGGCATTGGTTGGAATCATATAGTTAATATCATTCACCTGAATACCATGCCCTGCATAATAAAATAAACCAACACCCCCCGAGGCTAATTTGCGACCAAAGTTAGCAATGGCATCTTCCATTGTCTCCTGAGAAGCATCCAATTCTACATCAACAGAAAACCCTAAAGCAGTTAAAGTGCTTGCCATATCATTTGCATCATTTACCGGGTTATCCAGCGTGGGTAAATACTGATAATCAGCATTGCCAATAATCAAAGCATATCTAGTTAAACTACTTGCAGATTGAAAACTTGAATTAGCGCAAACACCCAGGCAGTGAAAAAGTAAAATAAAACCAACAAATTTAAGCAACATAAGTTAGGAAGATTAAGAAATCAGAGAACTCATGTTAGCATAAACGCTTAAATTCGGAAAAATCATAATCGCCATGAAACTTGAATGCTATCAACAAAGCTTGAAAGCCGATCAAAAAATCAATCAGGATGCCATGGCGCACAAAATTGAACCAGACAGTGCCTTTTTTGTAATAGCAGATGGGCTGGGCGGACATCAAGGCGGCGAAATTATCTCCCGTGTATTTTGCGAGAATCTGATCAATACCGCAGATGACTATAAAGTAGCCATGTTCAAAGACGGTAAAACAGCCATGTTACGCTGGTTTAATCAGGCCATAGTACAAATGAACCAGCAATTAGACCCAATGCAATGCAGTCAGCAAGCCCACACCACCTGTGCCATTTTATGGATAGATTCCACCCAGGTAATGACAGCGCATATAGGCGACAGCAGAATCTATCGTTTTAATAATCATAAAAAATGCTGGCGAACCCGAGACCATTCCGTTCCACAAATGCTCTTCGATGAAGGCGAAATAAACGAACAAGAAATAGCCACCCACCCCGATCAAAATCGCTTAACCCGTAGTATAAACAGAAAAACCCAAACTAAACCAAGCATAAAAACCTATCCAAAACTTACTCAAGGCGATACTTTTTTATTATGTACAGACGGCTTCTGGACGCAGAGTACAGAAGCGGAATTAATCGCTTTGGCACAGGCAAAAACTACCGAGCAAAATCTAAAAGATCAAGCCAGTCTGGCTATAAAAAGAGCCAAAGGAAACAGTGATAATGTCACCTGGCAA
>CAYNRB010000305.1:0-2587 GCA_964399475.1 uncultured Methylomarinum sp. | reverse complement strand
ACAAGCTAGTTGCTCAAGTTATTTTGTGCACGTTCCTAAGATTAAATTAGATACCTTTGTATATAGATCTGTCAAGATTGGAGAATCTGGAGTGAGTTGGTTTTAGGTGGTAAAAGAAATAAATTTTCAACTATTTCTTTTAATAACAATGTTCTGCCGCAGGAAATTCGGATTTTTTAACCGCTTGATGGAATTGCTGAATGGCCTCCTTTATATCAGAAGCCGTTTCCATAAAGTTTTTAGTAAACCTGGGTTGTTGACCCATACTGATACCTAACATATCGTAAAGTACTAGCACCTGACCATCACAACCTACACCCGCACCAATTCCGATAACAGGAATTTTTAGGTTTTTTGAGATTGAAGTAGCTAGTTCAGAAGGAATGCATTCAAGCACTAGAATACTGGCTCCGGCTTGCTCAATTTTTTTTGCATCAGCAATGATTTTTTCAGCATCTTGTAGGTTTTTACCTTGAACTTTATAGGTTCCTAATTGATTAATTGATTGAGGTAACAATCCTAGATGTCCACAAACTGGAACCCCAAAGTTTACCAGAAATTTAATGATTTCAGTATGCGCTCCCTCCAATTTGACCATTTGTGCTGCTGATTTTTGCATCAATTTAGCCGCATTTTTCAAGGCTATTTCAGGCCTTGTGTAGGTTAAAAAAGGCAGGTCTGCAATAACAAAAGCTCGTTGTCTGGCTGTAACCACGCATTGAGTGTGATAGACCATTTCATCTATTGTTACTGGAACGGTAGTTTTTTGCCCCTGAATGACCATGCCCAATGAGTCACCCACAAGCATAATATCAATACCCTGACTATCAATGAGCTGGCTAAAGCTAGCATCGTAGGCTGTTAAACAGGATATTTTTTCACCACGCTGTTTCATGGCGAATAAATCGAGTATTGAAAGTGTTTGAATTGATTTTGTATCCATATTCGATACTGTTAATTTAATTTTTCCAGACCATTCATAGGACACTGTTGTACTAATTCTTTGAGAGAGCCTTTATCGGGAACTATCAAGTCATCAGGCGCAACATCCATTAATGGGTATAAAACAAATGCTCTATCAGCTAAGCCAGGATGAGGAACAATTAAATTATCCAAGTCAATTTTTTGATCAGCATAGAGCAATAGATCAAGATCTAATGTTCTAGCACCCCATTGCTCAGCTTTTCTAACGCGTCCCTGATCATTCTCAATGTTCTGCATGACCTTCAATAATTCTATCGCAGATAGATCTGTCGAAATATGCATCACAGCATTAACATAATCTGGTTGATCTTGAGGCCCCATCGGAGGGCTGCTATATAATTCAGAAAAGCCAACTTCACTAATTTTTTTCTGATTGGCTATTGATAACCGTGCAAGCTTGATTTGCTCGTTAGGGTTTTTCAGATTACTTCCTAGTCCAATATAGGCTTGAATCGTTTCTTTCTGATTATTTTTTGATGTTGATTCAGACTTGGCTTTCTTCTTCTTTGTTTTTTTAGGTGGTCGGGTCATTTTCTTTTGTTCCGCTTCACCCACGGTCTGAAATTTTGTCCACCATTCTGCAAGTTCGGTATCTGCACTACCCGTTTCAGCTCTTAACAACAAAAAATCATAGGCTGCCCGAAATCGAGCATGCAATAACAAGCGACTCGGCCTGACCCCAACTCGTTTATTCAAGCGCAATTGCATTATCCAGACTTCTCGCATTGATTGAGTCACTCGTTTAGGCATAGACAAAGTTTTTACTTGTTTGGAAAGAACCTCGCTAGCTGCATTTTGGTAAGCAATACTTTCATCTTCTCCCTGTTCTATTTTATTTTTTGCCAGAATTTGTACAGATTCCCATAAAAAAGCAGAGAGTAAAAAATAAGGTGTGACAGTTTTTCCTTCAGCAATTCGTGCATCTGAATTTTCTAGCGCCCTGGCGATAAATAATCGGGGAAAATGGTTTTCTTCACTATTCAGGCAAAAATCAGCTTGAGGGAACAGGTACGCAAATAAGCCATAATGCCTGAGCATCTCAAAAGTTTGTAGGCCTTTACCAAACAAAAATAACTTTAAAGCCTCATCATACAAGCGAGCAATAGGAATACCTTTTAATAGGGAACCCATTTCGAACAGGGGTTCTTCACTGGCTGGATCCAGTGAAAAGCCTAACTTAACAGCAAACCTTACAGCACGTAACATTCTTACTGGATCTTCTCTATATCGAACAGCTGGTTCTCCGATAAGTTTTAGAACACCTTCTGAATGGTCATCCATGCCGCCCGTATAATCCACAACAGAAAAATCACGGATATTATAATATAAGGCGTTAACGGTAAAATCTCTACGCCATACATCGTCTTCAATCGTACCAAAAACATTGTCACGCAGTAATCGACCATCTTCGTGAACTCTCTGGCTGTCATTATCACCTGGGTCTGCACCACGAAAAGTGGCTACTTCAATGATTTCTCGACCAAAGTGAACATGAGCCAATCGAAATCGACGTCCTATTAATCGGCAATTTCGAAAAACCTTTCGAACTTGTTCAGGACTGGCATCAGTTACTACATCAAAATCCTTAGGTTCAATACCTAAG
>CAYNRB010000304.1:0-2589 GCA_964399475.1 uncultured Methylomarinum sp. | reverse complement strand
AAATAATCATCCATTATTAAGTAGGATTTTTGGTATCCGCTATAAATCCCAGAGGGAACATGGAGACCGACAGCCACTCAGACATGCCATTAATGTAGCCTGGATGGAGCGTAGCGGAATCCGGGGCCAGTCGCATCATTCCTTCCCAGATTTCGCTGCGCTACATCCAGGCTACCCGTGTGTCAATACCAGTGACGGTTGCCCTGGGTTTCAAAGTATTTTAAAAAATATTAGCCTCACCCATTCGGTTAGACGGGCAGTTTTCGAAGTGCTGTGGAATCAATAGTTTGTGCTAAAAACCGTGATCCAACTGATTTATCTAGGATCATTATTAAAAAAACCAAACAATGTTTTAATAAAAGAAGATTTAGTCTTTTTACGGGCTTTACCCTTAGCAGCATAAAATCCCTGAATCTTATTACTTTGTAGCCCAGAAGCCCAGATCGCATTAGGATGAATAATGGGATATAGGCGAACATCATCCACTTTGCCATTGCAACGAACCAGAATCCCTTGCAAGATTTTTTGCAAATCCTGCTGATTACTGTGTAACAGAAAAACAGAGTTTTGCAGTGCAACCGCATGTTTTTTCAAAAAATAGTGAACCCTTTGAAGACGCTTTGATTCGCGTACATCATAGGCAATGACATACCATTGTTTCATTTCGGATTACCCCATATACCAGGCGGGTGTTTTAAACCCAATAGTAGAAGATTGAGTGACCGCTTTGGCAGGACGTTTTTTATCCAGCCAGGCCAGCATCAAGGTATCTTCTTGTTGATGAATCAAATCACTTAATTGTAAAAACAATTCTTCTGCCTCCGGTGCGGATAACATACATTCAAAAACCGAGTATTGAGCATTCAGACTCCAACTATTCAGGCAGCGAAAAACACGCCGCCTACGTTTGTTGCAACTGATGTCATAAGCGATTACCACGGGTCGGCGACGCATGTTAAAACCAGCCTTTAAGTTTATTCATCAATTGGTTAGCCCAGCCTGTATTAGAGGGATCTAGTTCACAATTGTCCATAAATTCAGCTAGTCTTTGTTCTGAAATAGGTGAGTTACGCTGCAAATTTATTTTCTCTGCCACGAGTTGGTTATGGGTGATTGATTGAACCTGATCAAGCAGATCATCACTATCTGTCACAGCCAGGCAGGCACTTTGAATAAACTGTTGTGCAGTAACCGGGCGCATGACAGATCGTTTTAAATTCCATTCATTATGCAATACCGCCAGTGTGTTTTGTCGGGTTTGAAGCGTTGATGATAATGCCTTAAGTTGTTTTTGTTGCTGTAATATTTCTTGTCTGGCTTCCTGTTGTGCTGTTAATAAGCCTAGGTTTAAAAGTAAGCGGGCGCGTAATTCAGCATCATTATTAAAGACTACCGATGAAGTGTTGAGTGGATATTCTGCATCCTCTGATAATTCGCATAAGCCAATAGTTTGCTGGCTTAAAAGATTAATTTGTCTCTCTATCTGCTGTAAAGTTTGTATATTTTGATTTTCGTAATCCAGTTTTAATTGGGCGGATTGTACGGTTAAATTAGTACTGGCTTGCTGTATCGCTTCTGAAGCCTGAATCAGACGTTTTGATAGCGGCATTTCAAATAACATATATTGACTGCCATTACACCAGCTTGCCTCCACCGATTGCTGATTCAAAATAAACAGGGTGGCGACTAATGTCTTACATATTTTTATGCGATTAGTACATTTCATGCGTGTCTCCTTGGTGATCAATATTCTCATTAATAATGTTACGAAATTCAGCCATTAAGCTATCCAGAGTAGCCAGAAAATTATCAACCGATGATTCAAGGCGCTGATTTTCTCGTTGGCGAATAATTTCGCTTTTATATTTTTTCAAGTTTTCAAAGCGTTGATCTATATCCGTTAGAAACTCATCGGCCAGATTATTCATACTTTTTTCTACTTCACTATAGGCATCCCCAAAATATTGGGCGCGTTGTTGTCGCAAATTTGTTTTTCCCGTTACCAACACATGGTTACAAGCTTCACGAATTGAATGCAAACGAGTTTCCAACGCCATATCCAGCGCTTTACGCCGATGATCAAAGCCTTGGGTTAATTCATTGAGTAAATGCGCTTGCACCACTTTTTTCTGTTTATTATTAAAGGGCCATAATTGCGGTTCTCCATGTATTTTTAAGGCATGGGTCACGCGCACTTCATTATCTACACCACGGCGGGATGCTTCACTGGGTAATTGGTTTAATTGAGTGGCTTGGTTTTGAGGATTGTTCATCATCTATCTCCTGTATAACTGGTTTCAATTACATTGAGATCTAGAATATGCCTAACACTTAAAAAACGCAGTGCTTGCAAGCTTGCGAGATGAATTAATCGGGAAAAATAAGTTGTTTGGTTGGACTTTTTAAATAGTGCCTGAACGGAAATGCTGAAAGCCTTGCCAGTCAAGAGTTCTAAAGATAATAATGATTTGAAGATTTTGAAATTATCTCAAATAAAAACCAATATTCTGCAAATCATGACAATATTGATATTTTTATAAAATTCTTCAAATGAAATTAATCGCTGTAGCCTTTATATTTAAAGGCTTA
>CAYNRB010000303.1:0-2686 GCA_964399475.1 uncultured Methylomarinum sp. | reverse complement strand
CTCTTGGCAGGAATCCATGCATTCTGAGAGCTGGATTCCCGATAAGAGCATTACAGATATTTTTTAATTTAAGGTATTGACCCTATGCATGGCAACTCACTTAAAAAACCTCTAATCAATCTTTCAATACAATGATTGCTGCTGTAGGCAAATACCAATAAAGTTTTTCCCCCTGTTGAACACAGCCACCGCGTATATATTCAATCATATCCGATTGTAATTGCGTGGGTAGGCTTGAAAACTCCAATTGCATACAAAAAGAAATAAACTCCGCCAATTCTCTGGCAGCCTGAGGTTTAAAAAGTCCAGTTAAGTCAATAGGCGTTGGTAACATAGCAAGCGTTGGATTGATACCCTTTTCACGTAACCCTTGAACAACCTCATGACTACTAACCGAATTATTTTGTAGCATCGGTGTAGTTCGTTCCAACATGGGCTCAAAAAGTGGGAACATGGCATGCACGCCATAAGGCCCACCAATAAAAGCAAGCACCAATCCGCCTTCATTTAAAAAAGCATAAGCCTGTTGCATGGCTAATGCTGGATCTGGCATCCAGTACAAACTATGAGAAAACAAAGCAATATCGCAAGAATTCTCTAAAGTGGTTTCTGTTGAATAAGGTTGATTATGTAAATCGTGCGGAATATTCAAACCTTCCACTGCTGATACCAGTTTATCGTAATGACTGATGTTGGATTCAAAGGCAGTATAATGGCCTGGCTTCAAATCTGAATGCGCCACCCATTCCTGTATAACATGCCCAGTGCCAGCACCCACATCCAATATTTTAAAACCTGGTTTAAGATAACTGTGTGTACAACGAATCAATTCATCACGCATAAACGAATATTCTAATGAATGATTAACGAAGACAGAAAAAGCTTCTGCATAACGCTGTTGATTGAGAGATTTTACGTGGATTTTTTGCATTTATTTTTCCATTTAAAAGAATATTTACCAACCCATTTTTACCTATACACTGAGAAGATCATGAGATTCTGCTACCGCTCTATTGGTTAATTTACCATCAATCATATTAATTGCATCAGCAATACCCTTATTTTGTCCGGCTAAATCCTTAATATTCTCTGAAGCTAAACGTAAAATATAAGGTTGAGTAGAATGACATAAGGCTTGTGTACTGGTTCGCCCCACTGCTCCTGGCATATTGGCAACGCAATAATGCACCACACCATCGACAATGTAAATGGGATCAGAATGTGAAGTAGGTCGACTAGTTTCTATACAGCCATCCTGATCGACGCCGACATCTACAATCACTGAACCGGTACGCATTTCCTTCAGTAAAGAACGTTTAATCAAGATTGGACTTAGTCGTCCAGGTATCAAGACTGCACCGATTACTAAATCACTGGTAGTCACATGCCAATGTAAAGCATGTGCATCTGAATAGATGATCCGAACATTTGACGGCATAATATCATTAAGATAACGCAATCTATCCAGATTAACATCCATCACCACAACATTAGCGCCTAAACCCGCTGCAATTTTAGCGGCATTAGCCCCAACTACACCCGCACCAATAATTGTCACTTTAGCTGGTTCTACACTCGGCACACCACTCAGTAATATGCCTCGCCCTTGCATGGGTTTTTCCAGATATTTTGCTCCTTCCTGAATGGACATACGCCCTGCAACCTCACTCATCGGTTTTAACAAAGGCAACATACCCGATTTATCGGTGAGAGTCTCGTAAGCTACGGCTGTTATCCCCGAATGCAAACAAGCTTGAGTCAATTCATAATTAGCCGCAAAATGAAAAAAAGTGAAAATCAACTGACCTGAACGGAGCATTGAATATTCAGATTCCATCGATTCTTTGACTTTTACAATCATAAGTACCCAAGTATAATTAATTTAACTAATTTTACGCAGGATTTTTTTTCATATTCAGTGTTGTATAAATAGGCGCATAGCGAGCTACGTAACTATTTATGCAACGCTGAAGATGGAAAAAAAGACAAGTAAAATGTTAAATTAATTATGCTTGGGTACTTACGCGTTTTACTTGATATACACAGTGGCCGTATTTTTGGTTCGCAGGTGTCATTATTGTCGACATTAGCGGCATTCTGTTAATAATACTCGCTATCAGCGGCTGTTCTATCTGGATAAAACACAAGCTTAGGACTTTTCTACATTCACGCCGGAAATCTCAATAAATTTCTTTTTTGTTTCCGGCAATGAGACATCAATTTCAGCAAAATTGTTAATACTTCCACCACAATCAGGACAGTGCCAACTGTCATTTAGCGTTTCAAAATTTTGAGTTTCTTCATAGTTATATCCACAGGGAATGCATATTATTTTCATGGTTTTTCTCGATTTATCGTAAAATAGCAATCATATAATTCCAGTATTGATAAAAGACTGAATATTAGCTGAATTTATTGAGGGAAAAACCATTTTATTGGTTTAATAAGCACTATAAAATGGCTTTGCGAACTATTATCTTGTATCGTTATCACAGTAAAATATAAAACAAAAAGTCTCCACTATAAATCATAGGAAAGTTGAAAATATATGGAGACGTAAGGTGGGCAGTCTTTTTTGCCCACCAGAACAGTAGAATAGGCTACTATGGTGGGCAAAAAAGACTGCCCACCCTACAAAAATCCGATCAACTTCACCTGTAACAGATAATGGATACAACAAAAACAT
>CAYNRB010000302.1:0-2701 GCA_964399475.1 uncultured Methylomarinum sp. | reverse complement strand
GCACAGCCAAAGTGCTCCACGCCCATAGGACGTGGCTATCTAAGTTTTAGTATACAATAATTACAATATTAAATTGGAGGAGTTAGGTATATGATTATTTTTTTAAGAAGAATCAATGCTTCTACCAATAAAAGCCAGATTATAGGTTTTATTGAGCCGAACTTAAACGGTGGTTTTTTTCATAAATCAGGAAAAATACAAAATGTAAAAATCATGATTCTAAAGGATGCTCAGAATAACAATCTTGAATATCATGGTTTGGTCACCATTAATTCTGATGCTGTTGCTAAAAGGATAATAAAAAAGCTCAACCGGAAAGTATTAAATGGCAAAGCTATTATGGTTAGGGAATTTCAGTTTCGCTCATGGCAAAATGACCCACGTATTAACATGCATGAATTGAATGAAGAGATTTTTGATAAAAGAAAAGGCAGCCGAAGACGAATAGGTTTAATAAATATCAGCGAAGAAGGTGAGGTTTCTTCACGTAACTTTTCTACCCCTTGGGTTGATATAAATACCAAATTATAAGATTTTAATAATAACTGTTTCGAGAAAATAAAATGAACAATAGAGTTAAAATAATAATCATTGGCTTTGCATTTTTAATGATTAATGCTTGTGCTAATCAACCGACATCCCAATCAAAAAATGTTCTGGTTTTAGATTTACCGACAATTGCAAAAGCAATTGACAGAGACACTGAAATGAATCAACAAATGGAAAAGTTTAGCGATAAACTTAATCAGCAGCTGGATGTTATTAAAGTAAAACTGGAAAAGCAATTAAAAGAGCATCAGCAGAAACTTAAATCTAATAAAAATAAAAAGTCCAAGCTACAATTTCAAGAGTTTATTAATCAAGCTCAGCAAAAAATGCAACAAGTTCAGTTAAAGGCCAGTCAAAAAATACAGGCATATAGAACCAGTTTGTTACAGAATTTTAAAGATGAAATTAAACCCATTGCCAAAAATATTGCTAAAAAGCATAATGCTAGTTTAGTACGTTATAGTGATGATTCAATACTCTGGTTTAGTCAGACTATTGATATATCTAACGAAGTTATTGCTGTATTAAAACTACAATCAAAAAACAAGTCTTCTGATTCTATAGATAAAAAGAAATGATTCTGAAAATATAACAAGATCAGTTTGTTTTTTGGTTAGAGGAGATCTGGAAGGAGTCAAGAGTGGCTCCTATAAAAAAGATAGGTTTTAGAGAAATTGAGGGTAGATCGTAAACCTTGGTAAGATTCTACTTTACTGGCTTACCGTTATATTTACCTGTTAAGGTTTCTAAAAATAAAACAATTTTTTCAACATCGTTGGTATTTAGAATACCAGCTGTATAATATAATATTTTTCTGCTAACAACTTCGCTTAAATTTTGCGCTGATGCATCATGAAAATAGGGTGCCGTCATCGCAATATTTCTTAAGCTGGGCACCTTAAATACAAAGCGATCATTTTTATTTTTTGTAAGTATGAATCGGCCTAAATCTGCCTCACTTAAGTTTTGTTTTGAGACATTTTCATGTCTGGGTTCTACAAATTTCTGATACATGTTCCCTCCCATTCCCACTCCTTGATGACAAGAAATACAGCCATATTGTCTGTATAAGTCATAACCCTCCATTTCGTCTTTAGATAAGGCGTTTTGGTTTCCTCGTAGATATTGATCAAAACGGCTATCAGGCGTTAATAAAGACGCTTCAAATTGGATTATAGCTTGTTTAATGTTCTTTATTGTCAAACCGTCGGCATAGATTTTCTTAAAGTAACTTCGATAAAAAGAGTCTTGTGTTAATTTTGCTATTACCTGCTCCCAACTCGAACCCATTTCAAGTGGATTACTAATTGGATCGTCAATTTGTTCTAATAAATTGGCCGCTCGACCATTCCAGAATTGACGAAAATTCAAGCTGACGTTGAATATAGAAGGCGAATTAATTTTACCCGACCGTCCATTAATACCTATAGAAACCTTTTGTCCATCACCACCACCAAATCGACTCAGTGAATGGCAACTGGCACAGGAAAGTTGATCACCTTTTGACAAGCGAACTTCATGAAAGAGGATGCGACCTAGTTCTATTTCTTCAGGATTAGTTATTTTAGGGATAGGTATTGGACTAATCATTCCCTGATCAGATGTTGTTCCACTGATAGCAAATAACAAACAAATTATAATGATGGAAAACTGATGCATTTATATTTAATTCAACAGCTGGAGTAGAAATTTAAAAGGAAATATATATCAGAGTCTATTTATTTACGCAATAGCAATAGCTAAAGCAATTGCGCTCCTTCAACCTAGAAAAATCAGTTGGGCGCGGATTTATAGTGCAAGCTATTGGTTTCACAGTGCTTTGAAAAAACCTTAGCCTCACCCATTCGGGTTAGGTGGGATTTTTTTACCACATGGATGTGGTGTATGCAGATGATGCTGGAGCAATCATCTGTGAAGTGCTGTGGAATCAATAGCTTGAGCTAGAAACCGTGATCCAACTGATTTATCTAGGTTCAATGTATCTAGACGGATTTAGTCTATCCACTATAAATTATAGGGAAGTTGGAAATGTAAGGAAACGTAGATACTCTCTTAAAACGCAAGTCCAAATTCAATTAATTGCTAAAAATAACTTAGGTCTTAACCCATCTTCGTGACTTTTTCTACTCTAAATCATTGATATGTGGTAATA
>CAYNRB010000301.1:0-2718 GCA_964399475.1 uncultured Methylomarinum sp. | reverse complement strand
CATATAGAGATTATATCGTACGCTCAAAAACTTCTGAATTAGTGAGTTTTGCTGGGACAGCAAAAGCAGCGATCAGTGAATTTCAACTTGTTAGAAATTTTTACCCCCCTGATCCTACAATCGGAGGATTTACACTGGCCACATCACAATATGTAACATCAATGACTTATGGAGGCTCTGCTAGTGGCATTATTACGGTCATGGGTGACATAGCTTCAATTGGAGCCACTGTTCGCATGGTGTTTACTCCTACTCTTATTACCACAACAGGTGTAATTAACTGGGTATGTAGTACAACAGATGGAACAAAATTTGCTCCAGCAGATTGTCGTCGTTGATAATGTAATATCCTTAAAATGCAGGCAGATAAACCATCTCATGTTTGTCTGCATTTTAACTTCTAAAAACAGCTCAATTATTTGATGTTTAAAGCAATTAACGCTTTTTTTTTATTTGTCACAATTCTTACAATCCTCACTGTAGTCTATTGGCCTAATCTTTCTGGCCATTTTCTCCTAGATGATTATATTAATATAGAGCCTCTAAAAGCTAAGAAATACACTTTTGACTCTATATGGCACAGTGTTACCAAGGAAGGAATTGGCCCTCATGCCAGGCCGGTTTCCAAATTTTCCCTAATTACTACGCTTGCTTTTCATGGAAGCAGTTCATGGGGATTCAAATATCATAACCTAATCACCCATTTATTAATTGCATTACTTCTATTCTGGTTATCGGGGCGATTATTACAAAACCATGTCAACTATAACAAAGCTTGGTTTATAGCCGCCCTTGCCAGCGTATTATGGGTAGTATCTCCGATTCAGGTCAGCACAGTACTCTATCCGGTACAAAGAATGGCTCAACTCGCTGCGTTGTTTACCGTTTCTGGTTTATTGAATCTAAGTTTTGCTTTCGAATCTTTAAAAAAAAAACGAAATAAAGCCGCTATTCTTTTTGGCTTTATTATTTTTCCATTGACTTTATTGCTTGCAAGTTTCAGTAAGCCCAATGGTCTCTTGTTACTTCCTCATGCTTTACTTTTAGGTTTTGTACTCCCCTTTTATAAAAATACTCACCTATTAAAAAGTTATATTTTTCGCACATTATTGTTTTTTATTATTTTACCCATTATTTTGGGGACTAGTTATTTATTACTTTATTGGGATCAATTGATTGATTTCTCAATGCGAAATTTCAACTTGCAAGATCGCTTATTAACACAAATTAACGTTGTTGTTTTTTACTTAAAGTTAATTTTACTGCCTCAATTAAGTGATATGGCACTTTTTCATGATGATTTCCCAATCACCAGAACCTTAAATATAACAACTATTTTCTCAGGATTAACACTTCTTATACTAATAGTAAGTGCCTGGCTAATACGCAATAAAAAACCATTTTTGACTTTTGGAGTTTTTTGGTTTTTTGTGGCACATTTAATGGAATCAACCATTTTCAATCTTGAAATGGTATTTGAACATAGAAACTATTTAGCTTCTTTTGGATTAATGCTGGTATTAGCTGTATCAATTAGTCAATTAACTATTTCCAATTCCATCAAGTACACTATTTGTTTTTTTTCGGTAGTAATTTTAATATCAATGACCAGTATTAGAAGCAATACCTGGAGAAATGATGCCTTGCTTTATCAGGTGACTATGCAAGATCATCCTCGCTCCTCTCGCGCATTATCAGCCTATGCCAATATACTATTGAATAAAAATAAATTTGAAGAAGCTCGGAAATATTTAATAAAATCAATCAGCATTAAGCCTAAAGAAGCAGGTGCCTTGTTACATTTATATGCGACCTATTGCCCTGAAAAAAACATGCCATCAGAATTAGTTGAACAGGCAAGAAAACTACTCTCAAGTTATCCAATATCAGCCTATGGCATAGCTACAATCAACACACTGAATATACAAAAGGAACTGGGATATTGCACTGCACTCTCTGAAAATACGATATTATCATTAATTAATACTGCAATTAACTACAATAATTCCGGAAGAAATCTTGAACTTTTATATCGTTTAAAGGCACAAGCTCTCATGTTAACTAATGATTATGAATCAGTATCTGACAGCTTCAATAAGGCATATCAAGTCAAAAAAAATACCGCACCTTTACTTGAACTATTATTATTTCAAATCAATTCAGGATTGTTTGTAGAAGCCCAGAAAACAATCACTAGATTACGTGAAATTGATCAATATTTATATAAAAACAGTTATAAAATTGATTATTATGAAGATTTACTGAATAAATTAGAAAATTAGACTTCAGCGACTATACTTAACTTAGTACTCCGACAATTTAGGTTTGATGGGTCGGTGTTGATCTAGACTGGACTTCAATCCGCTATAAATTAAATGCTGAGTGAATAGCGGACTAGAGTCCGCTCTACAATACCCATCAAAACAAAGTTGATGGAGTACTAGGAGCCTGTCCGAGAACAGCAATCTTTAAAAAACCAGCACAACATGCAGTGCTTAAAATTATTATAAACACTATATGCTGCGTCTCAACTCAGTGATATGTTAATTATCGGGCAGGCTTCTAGGACAAATATTAAGACTTAAATTCTCAATTCAACATTATCTAACTCCCTCATGCAAGCGAAGCAGACAAAAAAGAACTTTAACTCGATTGAAATCTTTCTACTTGTATTTATCTTGCTTGTTTGCTTTGTTATTTATTATCCGGGTTTAAACA
>CAYNRB010000300.1:0-2772 GCA_964399475.1 uncultured Methylomarinum sp. | reverse complement strand
CTTTTTTGGTTAATGGAGATATTCCCATTGTAGGTACATTTACATTTAATAGAATGGAATAATTAGTAAAAAACAAATTATGCTGTTTTTATAACCTGGGTGACCCCACTGATTATTTTAGGTTTAAGGCCTAATAGATAAATCAAGATTTGGATATTAATAAATCCTTGCTCCTAAGTAGCAGAGCAACTGGATAATTATTCTCACCGCCTAATAAGTTGAACAAATTGAATTTGTTTAAAAATTGGTTTAGAGTCTGATTTATTGCTGTTCTGGCATACTTCTTATGATCTCAGATATACCCCTAGAGCGGTTATGGATTATTTAAAGATTACAAATAACAGAAAGAAGCCTTGTTTATCAGGTTGTCTAGCTTAAGAGCGAATTAGCCCTGTCGGTATCCTTCAGGTTATTGATAAGTTAAGTTTTTCGTGCTTTGAAGTTTCGGATTCTGTTAGCATTAAAGTAAGGGGTGTTTAGTATCCGCTATAAATTCCAGGGGGGAATAGAGGTCGATAGCCACTCAGACATGTCATCAATGTAGCCTGGATGTAGCGTAGCGGAATCCGGGGTCAGTCGCATCATTCTTTCTCGTACATCCAGGCTTACCGGTTAATTCAATATCAGTGATGGGGGTTAGCCTGGGTTTTATAGTGGTTACGGTGTTTATCCGATATTACACTCAGTATATGAGCCAATACAGCATCTAAAATTACACCCTCTCTTTACATACGATAATTATGTTGTACAATAGTATCGTTGTACGTTATTTGTGGCTGGCTAATTATGAATACAGTATTCGGAAGAGACAAAATAATTGAACGTATTTGGAAATTATTACTAGAATTTTCAATTTTGTTCACAGCAGAACGTCGTGTTGGAAAAACAACGATATTAAATGAATTAGAGAATAACCCAAAAAAAGCTTACCGAGTTATTTATAGTGATCTTGAAAAAATAGACTCCCCGCTCGAATTTATTAATGATCTGCTCAATAAAACAGAACCCTTTATAAGTAAAGAAGATAGGGCAACAGGGTGGTTTTTTAAATTATGGAAGAATTTAGAAGGAACTGATGTTGCAGGTATCATTAAAATACCAGGACACAAAGAAAAAGACTGGAAACAATTGCTACAAATAACCATAAAAGCGATCTGCGAAAATACGGATGATATTGTAGTGTTTTTATGGGATGAACTGCCTTACATGCTACAAAAAATTAATGAACATGAAATTGTAAAAGGTTCAGTCGAAAATAGCAGCTTGCAAATCATGGATGCTTTGCGCGCCTTAAGGCAAGAGCAAAAGAACCTACGCATGATTTTTACGGGTTCCATTGGTCTACATCATGTGCTCAGCACATTAACCAATGACACTTATGCCTCTGAATCCGTTAACGATCTGGAAAAAGTAGAGCTTACCCCGTTAGATAAGGCTTCGGCAAAAAAAATGGTCGAATTTCATTTACAAAAAGAAGAAAAGTTGGAGGGGGTCGAAAAATCACTTATCAATAATATTGCACAACAGTGTGATTTTATTCCTTTTTATATGGAAAAATTAATTAGGCGACTGGCTACAAAAGAAGGATTGGTAACACAAGAATTAGTCGATAATGAAATTGCTTACATATTAACAGATGCCAACGATGATTGGGAGTTAGAACACTTTCGCAGTCGCCTTAGCACTTATTACAAAGGTGAAATTAAAGATGCGAATGATAAAACCATTCAAAGATCAGCTATCGCTAAATCAATTTTGAATCACTGCGCCGTTGCAACCACTCCACAGTCAATAGATAACTGTTATCAAGCCGTAAAATCTCAGTACAGTATTGATGACAGAAATTTAGTGATAGAAATATTGAATGGCCTGGTTAAAGATCATTACTTGCAACGAGATACACAAGGCCATTATCAATTCTATTTTTCTTTAGTGCAGCGATGGTGGATATTGGCAGAAGGGTTAAATGACTCTACAGGTAATAGCAATGCCTGATTCACCTCAACTATCTATTTATACGCCCAGCAATACAGAACCAGAAATACTGGAAAAAATATTTGTACAACGGCATAAGCTATTAGAAAGAACCGTCGCTTGGTGTGAGGAGAGCATCACCACGGATAAAAAAAATCATTTGTTATTTATAGGGCCAAGAGGAAGTGGTAAAACCCATTTTATTGCTATGGTGGTTGATCGGCTTAAAAACAAAGCCGAATTACAAGAAAAAATGCTTATCATCTGGTTGGGTGAGGATGATGTGATTACTGGGTTAATTGATCTGCTTTTGTTAATGATTGAAAGCTTGGTAAAAAATAACCCCGAACGGTTTAATAAAACCTGCCTGCAACAAGCGAAAGGTCAGAAACCTGATACAGTGGCAGAGATAATTATGCACAGTATTACTGAGCAAATAGGTCAGCAGACTATTCTTTTGGTTAAAGAAAATATGAGTGATGTGTTTGCAGGGCTTAAAGACAGTGGGCAAAAAAAACTCCGTGCCTTCCTGCAAGAAAAAAATAATATTGCGATATTAGGCACTTCCCAACAGTTATTTTCTGGTGTTTCATCTCGTGATGCGGCCTTTTTTGGGTTTTTTGATACCCATCATTTAAAGATTTTAACGGTTGATGAGGCTAAGCAATTGATTAGCAATATTGCTAAGTTAAACAAAAATCAACAATTAATTGATTTTTTAGAGTCAGCGCAAGGTTGTTATCGAGTCCGTGCATTACATCATTTAGCAGGGGGCAATCACCGCCTTTATGTGGAATT
>CAYNRB010000299.1:0-2780 GCA_964399475.1 uncultured Methylomarinum sp. | reverse complement strand
ATTTTTTGTTGAGTTTATTAGCGAGTGCTTCCCCCTCACTTTAGATTGCACCCCACCAAACAATAAAAGATGAAAATAAACATCATTTATGCTATAAATAACACTTTTGATGTCTATTTTTATCAAACCAATGAGCCCAAGTAATTTAAATACCATTAGCCAGCAAGTGCGAACCCTTCGCAAGCAAAAAGGCTGGAGCCAACAACAACTGGCAGACTTATCCGGTCTGGATAGAACTACGATTGGTACACTGGAACGTAATGATTACTCCGACATCGGTATTCGCAAAGTTCAGCGCGTGCTGGAATTACTAGGCAAAAGTCTCACCTTATCCAACACGGGCTTACCTACATTGGATCAGTTACAAGCCAGTAAATCATCTACGGATGAATCCCACTAATGGCAGAGATAGATGTATATATTTCTGACCAGATAGCAGGCAGATTAACCAAGGCAAACAACAAGCATATTTTTGGCTACCATCACAACGCGCTGGAAGCACTGTCCCTGACCATGCCTTTGCGTACTGAGAGCTATTCTTATCAAGCCCTGCACCCGGCTTTTCAAATGAATTTGCCAGAAGGTCATTTGCGACAAGCCATTGAGCGAGCCACAGCCAAGCAATATGGCAGTGATGACTTAACTTTGCTGGCAATTATCGGGTCAAAACAAATAGGTCGGCTTGCCTATACACGCGCTGATGAGCCATTAGTTAAAGCACAAGGGGCGACACCTGATTTAACAGCCTTGCTTGGCAGTGATGATGCAACATTATTCGATCAATTATTAACGCGTTTTGCCACAAGTTCTGGTGTAGCAGGTGTACAGCCAAAAGTATTGCTGGATATTAAAACCAAGGCAAGCATAACCTTACAATCCTGTATCGTTAAAAGCTGGGGCAGTGAATACCCCGAATTAGGCTGTAATGAATATGCCTGTTTAACACTGGCGCAATATGCAGGTCTGCAAGTGCCAGATACTTATTTAAGTGATAACGGCAAATTATTGGTCAGTAAACGATTTGATCTTAATCAACAAGGCGATTCATTAGGCTTTGAAGATTTTTGTGTATTGCAAGGAAAAGGCACAACAGAAAAATATGATGCCAGTTTGGAATCCTGTGCGAATACTATCCGCCAATTTGTATCTCCTCTCTATCAGCAACAGGCATTGTATGACTTTTTTAAACTGACATTAGTCAATACTTTATTAAGAAATGGTGATGCTCATTTAAAAAATAACGGTATTATTTATCCCCATTTAAAACACTATAAACAAGGTGCAAATCCAGAAACAGAACGTCAGTTAGCCCCTGTATTCGATATTGTTAGCACCGTAGCCTATTTGCCAAATGACACCATGGCACTAAGCTTAACCGGCTCTAAACACTGGCCAAACTGGAAAGTGTTACAGCAATTTGGAAAACAGCATTGCACACTCAACAGTAAAAAAATCAACCAAGCTGTTGAAGAAGTAGAGCATGCCGCCATAAAAACCCAGCCATTAATAAACAAGCTGGCAAAACAGCATCCAGCATTCATACCCATTGCCGAAGTCATAAGCAATCAATGTAGAAGAGGCTTTAGCTGTGACCAAAACAAACAATGGACATATAAATGAGCACACAAACCCTGGTCGCCAAACTCTGGAATCTCTGTAACGTACTGCGTGACGATGGCATTACCTACCACGAATACATCAACGAACTTACCTACCTGATCTTCCTGAAAATGGCAGAAGAAACCGATACCGAAAATCGGCTGCCAGTGGGTTATCGCTGGAAAGATCTGGAAAGCCAAAATGCCGCCAGTCGATTAGAACACTACAAATTATTGCTGATTCATTTAGGCACACACGGCTCACAAATTACCAAAGCCATTTACGCCAACACCAATACCGTGATTCGTAAACCGGCCACGCTGGAAAAATTAGTCACCGAAATCGACAAACTGGATTGGTACAGCGCCAAAGAGGAAGGCTTGGGCGATATGTACGAAGGCTTGCTGGAAATAAACGCCACCGAGAAAAAATCCGGTGCTGGGCAATATTTTACCCCGAGAGTGTTGATTAACGTCATGGTCAAATTGATGCAACCGACGTTGAAGGATGTCATTGTCGATCCCACCGCAGGCACGGGCGGCTTTTTAATCAGCAGTCATCATTATCTGGAAACCCATAACGATATATTATCGCTCAATGAAAAGGCCTACGACAAATACCAGCACAACACCTTTTACGGCATGGAATTTGTCCCCGACACCCGCCGCCTAGCGATGATGAACCTGATGTTGCACAATCTGGCAGTAGACGATGAACAATCCGGTATTTTATTTGGCGATACCCTGTCTAATGAGGGTAAACAACTGCCACAAGCCAGTCTGGTATTAGCCAATCCACCGTTTGGTACCAAAATGGGCGGCGGCAAACCCACCCGTGATGATTTACTGCATTACACCAGCAACAAACAACTGGCCTTTTTACATTTAATTTACCACCGCTTGTTAAAAGCTGGTGGACGTGCCGCTGTAGTATTGCCGGATAACATCTTATTTGAAGGCTCTACCGGCAAAACCATCCGTCAGGATTTAATGAACAAATGCAATCTGCACACCATTATCCGCCTACCGACCGGTATTTTTTATGCGCAAGGGGTAAAAACCAATGTGCTGTTTTTCAGCAAACCTAAAGATAGTAGACAAGACCAAGGCAATACCAAAAATGTTTGGATTTATGACCTACGCGCCAATATGCCCCAGTTTGGCAAACGCACGATATTAACC
>CAYNRB010000298.1:0-2821 GCA_964399475.1 uncultured Methylomarinum sp. | reverse complement strand
CGTAGCAGTGTTGATTATCGGGAAATATTAGATCCTGATATATTTGTAATCTTTGCCAAATTCAGAACCTTAAGAAATACAATGGCTGTAGAACAAAATATACCTGCCTATGCCATTTTTACCAATGAACAGTTGGCTGAAATGGCAAAATTAAAACAACCTGATAAATTGGCGATTTCTAAAATTGAAGGGATAGGGGAAAAACGAATGACCATGTATGTTGAAAAGTTTTTAGCTGTTCTTAATGAAAAAAATGGCTAAAACAACCCTAATAACCCTTTCAGCTATGGCCGAGTGGAAAAATATTTGCTGGGCTTTGCATCAAGCCTGTCGCGGCAAAAGCAAACGGACTGATGTTCAAGCTATTTTAAACAGTTCAGAGTCCGCCATTAATAAAGTTGGTGAAGCATTTAATCAAGCGCGTTTACCTGTCGGAAGCTTTCACAGCTTTACAATCTATGATCCTAAAAAAAGATTGATACACGCTGCACCGATACTTGACCGCGTTGCCCATCATGCCATTGTACGATTACTGGAACCTACTTTTGAACGGGTATTAGTAGACTCGGTTTTTGCCTGTAGAAAAGGCAAGGGTGTCCATGCTGCGATTCATTATGCACAACAGCAATCCAGACGCTTTCGTTGGATTCTGCATGTGGATATTAAACATTATTTTCCACATATTAATCATTCTATATTGGCTAACCAACTTCAACATCGTTTTAGAGGGGATGGTTTACAATTATTAGACGCTGTGCTGGCAAGTTACCAGGCAGATACTGACGTAGGTCTACCGATTGGCGCATTAACTTCACAACACTTCGCCAATCATTATCTTAATCTTGCAGACCGTTGGAGTCTGGCTCAGCCAGGTATACAGGCACATTGTCGGTATATGGATGATTTTTTATTTTGGTCCAATGATAAAGCTGAATTAAACCAATTCAAACATCACTTAACTGAGTTTTTAGACTGCTATCTGGCTTTAAATAGTAAGCCTGCGCTGTTACAGCGTACGGACATAGGCTTATTATTTTGTGGTGTACATATTAAACCGTTTAAATTGAAACCCAGTCAACGTAGACGTAGGCGTTATGCCAGTAGTGTAGTTAAATGGGAACAACATTATCGGTCAGGTGAGATTGATGGGTTTCAACTACAACGCGCCTATGATTCCGCTAAAACTATTTTATTACCCGCAGACGATTTGGTATTTCGAAAACGATTTTCAGACAACAGGAAACTACTGGATGCTTGATTTTTTTATTAATTCTGGCAAACTAAACCTAGGTAGCTTGCAACAAGGCCAGAACCGTGTTTTGCGCGGTGGTAGCTGGGCTAACAACGGGCGCAACCTGCGCTCTGCGAACCGCAACCACAACTGGCTGGATAACCGTAATGACAACACTGGTTTCCGGCTGGCCGGAGCTTTATTGGCTGGAGGGTCAATTAACCAGCAAGCTTACCTGTTTCGATCAAGATTATTTTATCTGTTCGGACAAATCCAAGGTCTACGGTGCGTTAGTCGGCATATTGCTCAAAGCCTGCCGCTAGACCGACTTTTATCATGAGCACATTTTCTTTATATCCCCCTGAAATCCCCTCACTCTGGGCCAGTGCCTGGGGGCAAGACCAACATGGTTATTGGCAAGCCATAGAATTAAAAGGTGTGCAGCAAGTATTGCGCTGGATTCCCCCTGGTAAATTTCTTATGGGTTCGCCTGAGATAGATCCAGAACGATTGAATAATGAAACATTACATAAAGTGACTATCAGTAAAGGTTTTTGGCTAGCAGATACCGCTTGTAGCCAAAGACTATGGGTGGCAGTGATGGGTGATAATCCCAGTAATTTTAAAGAGAGTAAGGACAACCCAGTGGAAACGGTAAGTTGGGATGATTGTCAGCAGTTTATTGATACAGCTAATCAGTTGCTACCTGCTGAATTTAACTTACGTTTTCCCACGGAAGCTGAATGGGAATATGCTTGTCGGGCAAAGACTCAAACGGTTTTTAGTTGGGGGGATAGTTTAACGACTGAACAGGCTAATTATGATGGAAATTATCCTTATAATAAGGGCGAGTCTGGTGAGTACCGTGAAAAAACCATTGATGTGATTTCTTTTCCAGCTAATCCCTGGGGGTTATTTCAAATGCATGGGAATGTACGGGAATGGTGTTCTGATTGGTATGGAGAGTATTTAAATCAGGATGTAACGGATCCCATAGGAAGTCAGCATGGCCAGGACCGTGTTTTGCGCGGTGGTAGCTGGGCTAACTACGGGCGCTCCCTGCGCTCTGCTTCCCGCAGCCACTACTGGCTGGATTTCCGTTTTGGCAGCGCTGGTTTCCGGCTGGCCGGAGGTTAAAACCCTACAGCAAGCAAGCGGGTCTATACCGCCAACAGCGGACCGTGGAACGGTCAAGCAGTTGGCTGTATAGAGCGAGCGATCGATCGATCGTTGAGTTTTTTCATGTTTGCTCATGCTGAGGTTTAACATGACCACTGTATCAATGCCAGGTTTCGTACAAAGATAATCAGAATTTAGCTTTTAAATTTAATTGCAGTGTATTTGCATTAGTAGAGTAATATTGCTTAGGAGTGGGGACTCAATAATAGGCGAAAGTTTGACGCAGGATTTTTGCCCGAATGGCATCATGTTCTCACACAGTCAATATAAAATGCATTACCTCTATCGGCCTGAACATTGTCATTGTATCTGGCAATTACCCGACAATGTAGCCTGGATGTAGCGAAGCGGAATCCAGGATTGAAGTCGTCAAACCCTTGATTCCACTCTGTTACATCAAGGCTACATTTA
>CAYNRB010000297.1:0-2823 GCA_964399475.1 uncultured Methylomarinum sp. | reverse complement strand
ATTTTAAATTATTGAAAATAATAATAAAATATGAGTGGTCTAGTTATTGCTTATTCTGTTTCAACAACAAATTAAAGCAATACTTATGATATGAATACGCCTGTTAATCGTCCCACCTTAAAAGCTGAAAAATTGACTGATGCATTTCAGCTTTTTAATGAACTTTCAAAAAATTTGTCTGATTCCTATCAAGAGCTGCAAAAACAAGTAGCAACCTTACATAGTGAGTTAGCGGCAGCACGTTCTGAACGCCGGAAAACCTTGATAGAAAAAGAACAGTTGGTAGTTAGGTTGCAACAAATCCTGGCGGCTTTACCGGCGGCTGTTATCGTATTAAATAGTGAAAATATAATCGTTGATTGTAATATTCTCGCGATTAATTATTTAGGCGAGCCTTTAATTGGTCAAGATTGGTCTGATGTGGTTCAGCGTAGTTTAATTACTGTTTTTGATAATCCACACGAACGACAATTAAGAAGTGGTAAACGCGTCAGTATCACGCGCAATATATTAAAAAACCAGTCTAACCAGATTATTTTATTGTCCGACGTTAGTGAATTACGATCCTTGCAAGATAGAGTTAATCAACAGAAACATCTTTCTTCAATGGGGGAAATGGTAGCTAGTATGGCGCATCAAGTGCGAACTCCATTATCCACAGCTATTTTATATGCCTCACAAATGAATAAATCTTCAGTCAGTGATGATTGTCGGATTAAATTTTCCAATAAAATCCTTGAGCGATTGCATTATCTTGAAAGACAGGTGAATGACATGTTGATCTTTGCTAAAGAAGGTCGCTTGGCAATAGAAGAGTTTTCTCTGTCAGCATTGTTGCAGCAGATTAGTGAGAATATGCATGATATTACTCAGCATAGCGCATTGGAATTTGTTATTTCCAATGATGCGCAGGCTGATGTGATGCTAGGAAATGAAGATGCTTTACTGGGTGCCATGATGAATTTACTGAACAATGCTGTTGAAGCTCTGGAAGGAAAGGGACGTATAACAATAGCTGTTATTCAAAAAGACCAAACGGGGTTACAGATTCAAGTACAAGATAACGGGCCGGGCATTGCAGTAAAAGAACAGCAGCGCTTATTCGAACCTTTTTACAGCACCAAAATAAATGGCACAGGTTTAGGTTTGGCTGTTGTTGATAGTGTGATTAGAGCACATAGCGGCTCAATTCAATGTGAGTCGAAACTAGGTAAAGGAACATTATTTACCTTGCTTTTGCCTTGTGTTAATCAATTTATTACCAGTTTTTCGGAACAGGGATATCATGAATTGGAGAAAAATTATGAAACAATTTGATGTGTTAGTCGTGGAAGATGATGTGGATTTATGCGAAGCACTTTGTGACACTTTGGAAATAGAAGGTTATAAAGTACTTTCCGCCAATAATGGAATAGAAGCATTGAGCTTGCTAGCAAAAAATAATTTCAGGCTGGTGGTGAGTGATATTCAAATGCCGGTCATGGATGGTTTTCAATTATTAAATAATATGCAACATAAGTTTCCAGATATTCCGTTATTGTTAATGACAGCTTATGGCACTATTCCTAAAGCGGTTGAAGCCATGAAATCGGGAGCCATTGATTATTTAATAAAACCTTTCGAGGCTGCAACATTGGTGGCAAAAGTTGCAAAGCTGGCGGTTACAGTTGAAACTGAAAAGATTTATGATCGCGTAGTGTTTGATCAGAAAATGAAAAAACTTTATACCTTGAGCGCTAAAGTAGCCAAAACCGACGTTACCGTGATGTTGCAGGGTGCGAGTGGAACGGGTAAAGAAGTGATGGCACGGTTTATTCATCAAAATTCGCTTTATCATCAAGGACCTTTTGTGGCGATTAACTGTGCGGCTATTCCAGAAAATATGCTGGAAGCTATGTTGTTTGGTTATGAAAAAGGCGCATTTACTGGTGCATTACAATCAATGCCTGGTAAGTTTGAGCAGGCACAGGGAGGAACCTTGTTGTTAGATGAAATTTCTGAAATGGATATTGGTCTGCAAGCAAAATTATTAAGGGTTTTGCAGGAGAAAGAGGTTGAGCGCTTGGGTAGTCAGCATAAAATTGAGTTAAATGTCAGAATTTTGGCGACTACCAATCGGAATTTAAAAGACTATGTTCAGCAAGGTTTGTTTCGTGAGGACTTGTTCTATCGTTTAAGTGTTTTCCCGATTAAAATTCCCGCATTGAAAGACAGAGTTGGTGATATTTTGCCGTTGGCAACGGAATTAATAAAAAAACATAGCATAAAAGGAAATTTTTCACCCATTCTTAGCAAAGAGGCAGCTACATTGATGCAAAACTATCTTTGGCCAGGTAATGTCAGGGAATTGGAAAATGTTGTTCAGCGCGCTTTAATATTGCAACAGAATGGGGAAATATCGCCTGATTGTCTGGTATTTGAAGGTGAAATTGATGAACAGTTACTCAGCTTTGAAAATGAAATAGTGATTGAAAATAATCAATCATTCGACAATACAGCTAATGATAGAGCTGATATCAAGGTTTGTTTGGGTGACAGTGTACGTTCTGCTGAGGAAAATATTATTCTGCAAACCTTACACGAGGTTAATGGAAGTAGAAAAATAACAGCGGAAAAATTAGGCATTAGTCCCAGAACCTTAAGGTATAAAATTGCCAGAATGAAAGAATCTGGGGTTGCTGTACCGTGTTAGTTTTGCAGAGAAAAAATCAGCGTGGTTTATGGCCTGAAATATGCATATAACATAATGATAGTCTAATTTATGACGCTAAGGCAACACGCAATAAATAACCCACCAATCTTGCTTGCCTTTTTGTCCGCCTT
>CAYNRB010000296.1:0-2838 GCA_964399475.1 uncultured Methylomarinum sp. | reverse complement strand
TTAACGTAGCGGATTAAAGTCCGCTCTACACAGGCTGCTCTAATAAAATATTCGCATAGATAAATTAATTGCTTTTATATGCTTGGTTAAGGCACCTATGGAAATATAATCAACCCCTGTTTCGGCAAATTCTCGAATATTTTCCAAGGTAATATCACCCGAAGCTTCTAGTTTAATATTGTTTTTATTCAAGTTTATAGCTGTTTTGATATCCTTTATAGAAAAATTATCTAACATTATTCTATCGGGTCTGGCCTCAAGTGCTTGCTGATATTCATCCAGCGTTTCAACTTCAACTACTAGAATAACATCGGTGACTTTTCGTAAACAGCTAACTGCCAAGGCAATAGAGCCGGCCGCTAAAATATGATTTTCTTTAATTAACGCGCCATCATACAAACCCACGCGATGATTAAAACAGCCGCCACAGGTTACGGCATATTTTTGTGCATTTCTTAAACCAGGGATGGTTTTTCGAGTATCTAGAACCTGACAATGAGTACCTGAAACAGCATTTGCATATTGTCTGGCAATAGTGGCTGTAGAGGATAAGGTTTGTAATAAATTTAACGCAGTTCTTTCACCGGTTAATAAATCTTTTGCGGATCCATTTAATTCGCAAAGCAAAGTATTTTCTTCACACTCAGTCCCTTCTTTAACCAGCCAATTAATTTCTATTTTCGAATTGAGTGTAGTAAAAACAGCATTAAACCAAGCTTGACCACAGAGCACCATGTTTTCTCTGGTAACAATTTTAGCTTTTGCTTGCAATGAATCAGGGATGATACTGGATGTTAAATCCCCACTACCTATATCTTCATCAAGAAAACGTTGTATTTCCTGAGCAGTTGGTTTTATTGGGTTATTCATCAATAATTGAGTATCAATTCAGTAAAAGAGAGTTGTACAAAAGGAATAATATAAGCTTGGTTCTTTTCGAATTGCTCTATTAATTCTGATAGAGTCAATTGGTATAATTTTTTTCCATTTTTATCTGCAAATAAATAGTGTTCTGTTTCTTCACTCTGCCAGATCAGTTGCCCCCAGCAGGATGCTGATTCTTTATTAAAATAAACCCATTGGTTAAGTGATAAAGATTTTATTTGTTTATAATGTTTTTTTTCAGCATTATTGCTTTTTTTTTTGCTGGTATCAGGGGACTGAACAGCGGATTTTTTCTCTTCAAGCTTTACATTTTCTGAATTATTTATTAACAAAACATGGTGTACTGCAAGTTCTTTAAAAAAGCGAGATCGAGACTGTTTATCATAAGAAATCCTCTTAAGTCCAGCACGCAAGTCTTTAATCAGTGTGGGTAGTAATTTTAAAACTTCCTTTCTTTCACTTTCAACCTGAGAGGGAACAACACTATTGATAAGGTTTTTCATGGTATTCAGGGTGTTTTTCCATTCTTCGGGCTCTTCATTTTTATGAATATAGGTGATTAACAGTAAGTCTTGCCAGACATTCATAATAAAGTTATTAATTCTTTCAGGCAAAATTATGTCTTGCAAACATTTATTGATTTCATTTTTGACTGATAGCTTATTTAATTCTAATAGCTCCTTGTTTTTTACTAATTTTAAAGTACGTTGTTCTATCATTAGGCTACGACTTTTAGCCTTTTCCATCGTCTCTAAAAATTCATTTAACAAGTTGTTGATTGTGTCTGTTCCACAACTAGAATCATTACAGATTGTATGGACTAAATTTTCTATATTATTTCTAGTCTTTAGGTTTAAAGAATCTTCTAGATTTAAAAACTGAGCGGTTTCATATAGATTATCCAGTAACTTCCTGCCTACACCCTCTGAATGAATTAAAAAATCCAGATTATGTAAGGTTATTTCAGCAAAAGTTAAATCCAGTTTTAACAAAGTGCATCTTAATCTTTCAGGAAGCGTCGTATCATTATGAATATTTTGAAATAGAATTGAAACAATATCTAAAACATCTTCCATCTCAGGTGCTAAGGACTTTTGTTCTTGTTCAAGACTTATTTCGCTAAGTTTTTCTATAAGAAGATGTTTGATCGGTTTATATTCACTCTTTAAATCTATTTTTTCATAATCAGTAAATTCTCGAATAATATTTAAAGCGCTGATAACATCGTATACGCCGTATTTTTGAGAATAGGCTTGTGGTAACACAGCATAGCCAGAAGAATTATCCGATCGTAATCTATCAAGCTTTTTTTGCATATCTTTCCATGCATCAGCTGTTTCAATACTTGCCCTGTCTTGTTTTGAATCTAACTGAATATCTTCATTGTCATTTCCTATCTGTATTGGAACAACCGGAGCAGGTTCAGTGTCATTAATCAGTGCTTTATAGATGAATCCTATCTGTTTAAAAACATTTTCTTCAAAAACATTATAAAGCGCGATTCGATAGACAGTAGATAGATTGAGTTCTTTTATGGTTGAAACCAAGGTTTGTACAAGAAATGAAGGGAAAATAGGATTTTCTATATCATTCTTAGGTTCTATAGCCTCAAAATTTGAAATTTTACGACTAAGGTCGATGAGTTCTTTAGCGTTAAGCAGATTTGTTCGGGCAATGATCTTTTCAATTTCAAATTTTTCATTCGATAATTCAGGATCATCACCAAGATCGATCGTATTAAATTGACTGCTCGAATTATCTGAAACTAGCGGTGCTTTTAACTTAGCTAAATAATTTTTTTTAATCAATACTTTGATATTTTTAATTCGTCTTATTAGGTCAGCTAATACTTGCCTATCAATATAGGTTTTGTTTAGTCGTAACTGTTTCCCAAATTCAAGATCAATACCCTGACAGCAATCTTCAACCAATGTATCAAAATAATCCAGGAAT
>CAYNRB010000295.1:0-2841 GCA_964399475.1 uncultured Methylomarinum sp. | reverse complement strand
TTTGTACGATAAAATATGATTTCCTTCATTTATCGATGTTAACAAATATGTGAACATTGCGCAATGAGGTTTTTGTTTTTTTTCTGTGCTAACAGTTTATTAGACAGAATTCTGTCTTTTCAACATATACATAATTCCGCATATCTCATAAAAAACAGCACACCCTTAATAACTTTAATATCAATGTAAAGTATTAATATACATTATTTTTAATATAGTAAAAGAATATCCAGTAATGTTATTTCTAATAAAAAAGGTAGAATTATAAGGCATTATTTTGTTTGAAAAAATATTACTATTCAACATAAAAAAACCCTTATCTATACAAGAAACCCCATCTATTTTATTATCAATATTATTTTACTTGTCCAGTAGTTATGGCATATAAATTCAGCATGTTTGCCTGATAGCTTACAATAGGATGAATTTAATTGCTAGAGTAATAATGATTGAATGAAATTCGGAGTTAAAAAACTTCCTATTAAAGGATCATCATCTCAGCCTGTAACAATTTAATTTCATCCCTAACCGCAGCAGCCGATTCAAACTCCAGATCTTTTGCATATTGATACATTTTGTCTTCTAACTGCTTTAATTTTTTGGCTAATTGCTTAGGTGATAAGGCTTTATAGTCAGCAGAAGATTCAGCTACTTTAGACTTCACATTACCTAACGATAAACCGGTTCCTGGTATAGCTAGTTCCAAAATATCAGTAACAGATTTAATAATGGATTTGGGCTGAATTCCTTTTTCAAGATTAAAAGCTTGCTGTTTTTCTCGTCGGCGTTCGGTTTCTTCAATGGCTTTTTGCATGGATTTAGTGATTTTATCGCCATAAAGTATGGCTTTTCCATTTATGTTTCTTGCGGCTCGTCCTATAGTCTGGACTAAGGAGACAACGGAACGCAAGAAGCCTTCTTTATCGGCATCCAAAATTGCAACCAGGGATACTTCGGGTATATCCAGTCCTTCTCGTAACAAGTTAATGCCGACTAAAACATCAAATTGCCCCAAGCGTAGATCACGGATAATTTCCACACGTTCTACCGTATCAATGTCAGAATGTAAATAGCGTACTTTGACATCGTGCTCCATTAGGTAATCGGTTAAATCTTCGGACATTCTTTTAGTTAATGTGGTGACCAGTACCCGTTCTTTCAGTTTGACTCGTTTATAAATTTCTGACAATAAATCGTCAACTTGTGAAGTTGCAGGACGTACTTCTATAAGTGGGTCTAAAAGGCCAGTCGGTCTCACTAACTGTTCTACAACAGCACCAGAATGTTCTTTTTCATAGGGGCCTGGGGTGGCGGAAACATAGATTCTTTGCGCGGTTTTATTTTCAAACTCGGCAAACATTAATGGTCTGTTGTCTAATGCAGAGGGTAACCTGAATCCGTATTCTACGAGGGTTTCTTTTCGTGATCGGTCTCCTTTATACATAGCTCCGATTTGTGGTACTGAAACATGGCTTTCATCCACAATCAATAAGGCATCATCGGGTAAATAATCAAACATGGTTGGGGGTGACTCACCCGGCCCTCTGCCTGATAAATATCGTGAATAATTTTCTATGCCTGAGCAATAGCCAACTTCTACAATCATTTCCAGATCAAATAACGTTCGTTGCTCCAAACGTTGTGCTTCAACTAATTTATTATTTGCGCGCAATTGCTCTAATCGTTCAACCAGTTCTACCTTAATTTTTTCTACAGCCTCTAACAATTTTTCTCTGGGCGTTACATAATGCGTTTTAGGATAGATGGTATAACGCGCTAGGCGCTGTTTGATTTCTCCGGTAAGTGGGTCGAATGTTGATAATCGTTCTATTTCATCATCAAATAATTCAATTCGTAGAGCTTCTTCATCTGATTCTGCTGGAAATACATCAATTACTTCACCTCTTACGCGATATGTGGCACGCTTTAGGTCTATATCATTACGGGTATACTGCATATCTACCAGTCGTCTTAATAAATCCCGCTGATTAATAATATCCCCACGAACTAGATGTAAAACCATTTTGAAATATGATTCGGGTTCACCTAATCCATAAATTGCAGATACGGTTGCAACCACTATGGTGTCTTTGCGTTCTAATAAAGCTTTGGTTGCTGATAAACGCATCTGTTCGATATGCTCATTTAATGAGGCATCTTTATCAATGAAAGTATCGGAGGCTGGGACATAAGCTTCTGGTTGATAATAGTCATAATAAGAAACAAAGTATTCCACACTATTTGTAGGGAAAAATTCTTTCATTTCACCATACAACTGTGCCGCCAAGGTTTTATTGGGTGCCATTATCATTGCTGGACGCTGGGTTTCCATAATTACATTGGCTATGGTAAAGGTTTTACCTGAACCTGTTACTCCCAGTAGAGTTTGATGTACCTCTCCATCATTCAAGCCTTCCACTAATTGTTTAATCGCGGTGGGCTGATCTCCTGCTGGTTGGTATCGACTTTGAAGTTTAAAATTTTTTTTCACTGCGGTTATTCGAATCTAGGATTATTAAGTATCCACTATATGTTACAGGGAAAACTTGATTGAATATTTGTAGGGTAGGCAATTATTTTGTCCACCTGAGAGTACTCCACTGTATTGGTGGGCAAAAAAAGACTGCCCAGCCTCTTTTTCCTTGATTTTTTTAACCTCCCTATAATTCATAGTGGATACAATTATAACGCAAGATTCTGGTTTTTCAGTGTTTTGCGCTGTTGACTGTTCTGTCTATTGCCCATTCAAACAAACTACTTCGCCTATTCAATTCCCACTCTTAAATACTCAACTATCAGCGCACAGAGTTAATCAGTAGCCTAGAAATCATGATTTTTATT
>CAYNRB010000294.1:0-2869 GCA_964399475.1 uncultured Methylomarinum sp. | reverse complement strand
TTTACACTGAACTTTAAACAAAGAGACCTTTAAAATGACTCTGAATTCTAACGCCTTAGTCACTTGCCGTTGGCAGATATACCATGAACTCCGATAACACAATGAGCTTTGATATAAAACTGAACTCCGCAAAAAACTGCGCTGCCAACGGTCAAGTGGACTAAATTGTTAGGTGAAATTATCTTAAAATGCTGGGTTACGTTATTTCGCCTTCGCTCAATAAGCTAACCCAGCCTACGTGCTACTTATTTAGAAATTAATATTACGAAAATCACCGTTAAAATTTATATTTGTGCTAAATTCAGGTTGAAAGAGTGACAAGCTACTTGCCTCTGGAGAAACATTTATAAATTTAAATTTTGCCAATGTAGGAACTCCAGCAATCAAGTTGGAAGTTACAAAGGCAACTCCTTGTAAATTACCTACTGTAACTTCGTTTGTTCTATATGTATTTCCTTTATCATCATATAATTTCGTTTTGTGAGAACTGTTTGTGTAATTGGTGCCAATCACTCTAATATTTCTGTCAAATCCGCCTAAACTCGTCAGTTTTAAATAACAAGTAACCTCATTACGTCCTGACCGAGTACAACCCATAAAATCCATTTTAATATCTTGCTCTTCCATTGTATCCAGTGGCGTAGCTGAAATATTATCAGGCTTTGGGTCTGCACTGAGTAATTGAAAAGTTCCCGTTGTAAAGTCCAGCTTAAGCGCAACATTATCATAGAAAACCTCGCCGTTTACATCAACCTCAGGAATCACTAAAACCCCCGTATCTGTATTGAATAGACCAATCGCAATACTCACTGTTGATAACAACATCATTGAGCTTAAAATAACACCTTGAAAAATCTTTTTCATTCTTATCTCCAACATCCACTTTAAAAAAGAATGTTAGACGCTGGATGTTTGAAACACCTAACGCCCAAATCACTTGACGTAAAAAGTGGCGGAAATTTTGCGATAGCAAAAATTTGTGACGCTTTTTACGGTCAAGTGGATTTGATTGTTAGATGTGATTTACAAAGAATTTCATCATAACCTAAAATCATTCTAAGTTAGACTTTTTATAAATTAACTACGTTTACCAAGCTTACCAACAATCCTATCAATATGGTGAACAACTTCGCATATCACCTCAGCTACCGAATCTTTATCATTTTTATCGAAAACCCACCTACAAAATGCATACCCATTTTCCATAGGTGGTTGTAACTCTTCACCAATAATTAGCTTTAAATGCTGAGTGGCATCTGACAAACCCAAAGGTTTATTCTGTTTATTTTCCTTAGAAAATGCATGTGCTAAATATTTACTCCTATATGCGTACATTTTCTTTGACTCAATATCTTTTTTTATCAAATATATTTTTTGTTTTAAAATTTCGGGAAAATCTTTAATTTCTTTTCCATAGTAATTTACAATTTCATCAAATTTACAAAGCCCTATCACCATAGATGATACACACATTCTTGCCACTGACATTTGTGAATGAGCAGTCTTATGCAAGTCTTTCAACTGTAACATTACATCGCTAGGCGCTCGTAAATCCACGACTAAATCATTTAATAACCAACCCATATCTTTCAAGCGGGATTTTAGTTCTGATTGCTCCATATTATATAGGTATGTGTGGGAAGGTAATCACCTAACGCTAAAATTACTTAACCATTTTTTTATGAGCCATTGATTACTTCTCTATAATTGACATTAGTTATTGCTAAAAGCGAAATACACAAGTAAAAACTAAAATGCTTTAACATCTAACGCCTTAGTCACTTGCCGTTGGCAGATATACCATGAACTCCGATAACACAATGAGCTTTGATATAAAACTGAACTCCGCAAAAAACTGCGCTGCCAACGGTCAAGTGGACTAAATTGTTAGGTGAAATTATCTTAAAATGCTGGGTTACGTTATTTCGCCTTCGCTCAATAAGCTAACCCAGCCTACGTGCTGACCTTTGAAAACAATCTGCGCTTCCCGCGGTCAGGTGGAGCGCCTGGTTAGGTGTATTTACTTGATATTTTTACAACTTTTTTCTTATTCCAGAAAACCCCAATTAAACCAAAACTCAATAGCCAAATTGTAGCAGGAGCAGGAACATTTGCATTTTCGATTCCAGAATCAGAAACAATAAGCCAACTCCAGTCTAATCCTCCAGGAACACGAGAGTCTTGGCGTATATCAGCAAAAGACGACCCAAGTAATATAAATTCACGTGTACTAGTACCAGCACTAGAACCATCTGGATCCGACCAAATCCAGAGACCATTAGAACTACCACTAAGTATTTGATTTAACAAGCCAACATTACTATCTGATGAAGTAATGCGTGTGTTACCCCCTGTATCAAATGCAGCAGATGCGGTTAAAGAACCAGTATAGGAAATTCCCGCAGCCATAAAAAGGTTATCCCACTCTGCTGGGGTAGCGAACCGAGCATCTAAATAAAGAGATGTTGCATTATTAATAGCCTCTGCCATTGTTAGCCCATCGCTACCAGTTGTATCTAGAAAATATAGGCCATCTGAAGGGTTAAGTAGATCCTGAATTAAATTTGTATTCCCTATTTCAATGATAGAAGCAGAAGCCGTAGAAATTGACACTCCTAATATACATATTGTTGCCATGGTATTTCTATAATTTTTTAATATTGCGGTTACCCTCTGAATCAGGTTTTGTTCACTAGAGAGCAAAAACTTGAAAAAAATTAGAATTAGTTTTTTACTGGTAATAATAAATGTGTTCATATTTTTATATCCAACGTCCTCATAAAAATTGTTAGATGCTGGACGAATTAAACAACCTAACGACCAAATCAGATGCCGTTGGCAGATGTTCGATGAACTCTGCTAAAGCACT
>CAYNRB010000293.1:0-2898 GCA_964399475.1 uncultured Methylomarinum sp. | reverse complement strand
GTTACATAGCTCGCTATGTGCCCTACGTAGCAACGCCAAAGGCAAACAAAAATACCTCGCAATATTGGTAGGTTATTTATTGCACGTTACCTAAAACCATCGTTTATTAAATAATTTACAATCAGAAAATACGGAAGAAATTTATGTTAAAACCGATAAATGCTTTGCTTCTTACAATCTTAGTATCTATTAATACTAATACGGTTTCTGCTAAAAGCTTAACCAATGATAATGTACCCAAAAACAAACAAACTCAAGCGGGGTTATATCTCAACGCCAAAGAGGCTTATGAAATATTCAAAAAAGATGCCAGCAATATCCTCTTTCTTGATGTACGAACCAGGGGTGAAGTAGTTTATACGGGAATGCCAACTACAGCTGATGCAAATGTTCCTTTTAAATTTACCAGCAAAAAATATCAATGGAATGATAAAAAAAACAGTTTCAATATGACTCCAAACCCTGATTTTGTTACAGCTGCCACTTACCGGCTACAAAAAAAGAACCTAAACAAAAATGATAGAGTATTTGTTATGTGTCGGTCAGGTGGACGTAGTGCTAAGGCAACTGATGCTTTAACTGCCGCCGGCTTCACTCAAGTTTACTCTATTATTGATGGCTATGAAGGTGACAGCGTAAAATCAGGTGATAAAAAAGGAAAGAGAACACTTAATGGTTGGAAAAACAGCAATCTACCTTGGAGCTTTTCTTTAGAGAAAAATAAAATGTATTTTTCTAGCAAAGAAAAAGGCAAAAAGGGTAAGTCCCATAAAATGTTGAAAAAAATGGACGCTAACAATGACAATACAGTGAGTGAAAGTGAGTTTAAAGCCTTCCATAAAAAAATGTTTGGCAACATAGACCATAATCACGATGGTATTTTAGATGAAGCAGAATTAATAGAATTCAAAAAACAGAAAAAACTAAAACAAAAAAATAGCCATTAAAATTTAAGAACAAGGATTTAATAAGTTCCGAAGTTTGGCGCAGAATTTTGACTTCATAGGAATGCTAATAAAATGGACACATAGCTGGTTTTATTAGTACTTCTGTGGAGTCAAAAGACAAGTCGAAATCCGAAAGTTATTAAATCCTCACTCCTTAAATAAAATAAGTATCATGTTCAATTCGCTTTCCTTAATCAACTCAGATCAAGTTTAATATCTTTAATTAGTCAAAAAACTATCTTTCCTTAATATTCTCGGGTTTCATTACTTCATAGTAATTATCATTACCTTCCGCAAACCGCATCGTACCTTCCTTATACCCTGTTTTCTCAAATAACAGAGTTTCTCCATGTTTTAAAGGATCATTAGGATCAATATTAAGGGTAAAGGATGTTGTTCCCAGATGCTTGTTGAATTCAACTTTAATTTTTTGAAAATCTCCAGTAGCTTGAACATAGGTTTCCTTTTCTCTGGATCTTTGGACATAAACATGTACGCCTGCTGGATCACTTGCAAAAGTGATTGTAGAAACACTAGGGGTCAAGTTTTTATGAAACGATCTTTCTTCACCGATAGGAAGACGTAATCGTCTTAGATAGGCTTCTTCAAACCCTGGCTTGGTTATCCGTAAATCCGGGTAAATGTATGATCTTGACAGTTGCTGACGATCTATCTGACTTTCTGCAGAATTTTTGACGAATTTTCTTTTTTCCGACCATTGCAAGACATCTTCCCAGTTAAAGGTTCTAACTACTGGTGACTCCCCAATATATCCAAAACCCCCACTGCTTATATCTTCAATAATTGCACCCGATGGTGTGGTTGCTACTTGTATTGTGGTAACGATGGGTTTTAAAGGTATTTTCAAATCATTGGTATAGCCTGTTTTTAGATTTAGCTTATAACCATCATTGCCATACAAACTCCGGTATTCACCAATTGGCAAAAAACCATTATCATTCTTAACAGTGAGCCTTACATTCCCCATATTTCTTGACTCAGATTCAGTACACTCCAGACTAATCGGCGTAGTAAATTCATCTGGCCATTCTTTTGGCAGGCTTCCCCCTTGAAATTTAATATGAATTGGCACAGGCGTTGAGCTAATATTCAAGAATGTATTGAATTCGTCTAATTCCACACCAACAATATTATCTTTGCCTTTGTACAATGTTTTTCTGAGTTCAACAGTCCGATAACCTTCTTTTTCAAAAATCAGGGTTTCAGTTACCTGGTTTTGCCCTTGCGTAAATACGGAAGGAGGCAAAGTCAGTTTTTGATCCGTCATTGCTGAAACACCAGATCGTTTTAAGACCACGTTAGCCCCTGGAGGATTAGATTTAACCGTTAAAATAGTTGACGAACAGGCGCTAATAAAAACAGTAATACCTGAGCAATATTTTTAGCATCATTAATCGTGTTGTCCAAAGAAAGAATCAACTACCACGCTTATAAAACATGATTTAAACTCGGCCTATAAGGCCGTCCTCAGCAAAACCCCAAGGGGCCTTGCTGAAATAAGTCTGAGCTACTCCCAATATTTTAATGTTTATTTATTATCTTGGTATTTTACATACTTTCTAATCATTTCTGCATCCATACCTACGGTATCAACGCAATAACCGGCTGCCCAAAAATGGTTACCCCAATAACGTTTTGTTCGTAAATTTGGAAATTTCTGAAACGCTTGAATCGCTGTTTTTCCCTTTATTGTTCCTACTAAAGATGATATTGAAATTTTGGGGGGAACCTTAACTAGTCAATGGACATGATCGGGTTGAACATTTAATTCAACAACTTCACACCCCGATCTTTCAGTGTGAGCATAAAGACTCCGGTAGACAAATTTTCCTATGTCACCTTGTAAGATTCGATAACGACATTTGGGTACAAAAACTATAGGATATTGGCAAAACCATATGACATGTGATAACTTTTGAAATCTGCTCAT
>CAYNRB010000292.1:0-2973 GCA_964399475.1 uncultured Methylomarinum sp. | reverse complement strand
ACTGTAGGCCTCTCTAAATAAGCGAGCTAATTAATGCTAGTCAGTAAAACTGAAACTATGACATTCAAATTCTTCAACATAAGATGAATACAAATATAACCAGGTCTGATGATTTTATTTCAATCGAAAAAAAATGGGATAGCATCTACAAAAATAATCACCAATCCTGTCCCGCTAATGTGTTAAGCGAAAACAGTTTTCTCTTACCAGAAACAGGCTGTGCTTTAGATTTAGCCTGTGGATTAGGTGCCAATGCTTTATTACTAGCTGAGAAAGGCCTGGAAACTTACGCCTGGGATATATCTTCTATTGCTCTTAATCATTTGCAAAACAAAGCAAGCCAAGAGAATCTTAAAATAACCACCAAAAAAGTTTTAATTGCCCCTCAATGTATTGCTATGGCAAGTTTTGATGTTATTGTTATCAGTCGATTTCTTGACCGGTCAATATTCAATTCAATAGTTGACGGTTTGAAACCTAATGGGCTGATTTTTTATCAAACCTACGTCAGAGATAAAATATCTTCTAGCGGACCAAAAAACCCAAATTATTTACTAGCTAGAAATGAGTTGCTCCAGCTATTCCAAGCTTTAAAGCTAGTTGTATACAGAGAAAACAATCTAATAGGTGATTTAGAGTATGGAGAAAGAAACGAGGTTTTTTTTGTTGCTCAAAAACTTTTTTAATAGATTGGAAAGGTACGACAATTTATACTCTGCCTAAATTTTTCTGGCGCTGGTTTTGGCTTGGACAGTATCTTGCTGTATCTTATAACCTTTTGTTTTATATTAAAATACCCGACTAATTCCTGACAATTTGTCCAGATAATAAAACTAAATGCAATCAAACTTGCGTTGCACACTATAATATGTGCATTCCACATAAACCAGACAACTCAAAATAGAAGTTACAACAGTGATAGAAAAATTAAGAAACATTGCAATTATTGCTCACGTCGACCATGGTAAAACCACGTTAGTTGATGAATTATTAAAACAATCCGGTACTTTTTCCGAGCATCAAAAAGTTGATGAACGCATTATGGATTCCAATGAGTTGGAAAAGGAAAGAGGTATTACCATTCTGGCAAAAAATACCGCAATTGACTGGAATGGCTATCACATCAATATTGTTGATACCCCAGGACATGCTGATTTTGGTGGCGAAGTAGAACGTGTGTTATCTATGGTCGACTCAGTACTTTTGCTAGTTGACGCGGTTGACGGACCCATGCCGCAAACTCGTTTTGTAACTCAGAAAGCATTTGCCTTGGGCTTAAATCCTATTGTTGTAATCAATAAGATTGATCGTCCAGGTGCCAGACCGGATTGGGTTGTCGATCAAACCTTTGACTTGTTTGACCGTCTGGATGCAACTGACGAACAACTTGATTTTCCTATCGTCTATACTTCTGCGATCAATGGGTATTCTGGTTTGGAAACAGATGTCACCGAAGGTGATATGACAGCATTATTTGAGACCATTGTTGAAAAAGTGAATCCACCTGAAGTAGATTTAGACGCGCCTTTTCAAATGCAGGTTATTAGCTTGGATTACAATTCCTATGTGGGTGTTATCGGTATAGGTCGAATACAAAAAGGGATGCTTAAAACAAAAATGCCATTAACCTTAATCAATCGAGATGGTAAAAGACGTAATGTACGTATGTTACAAATATTTGGTTTTCATGGCCTTGAGCGAATTGAAGTGCCAGAAGCCAGAGCTGGTGATATTATTGCTTTTACAGGTATTGATAAGCTTGAAATTTCAGATACTTTATGTCACCCCGATGCTGTTGAAGCATTACCCCCGTTAAAAGTAGACGAACCCACTGTTAGCATGACTTTTCAGGTTAATAACTCACCATTTGCCGGAAAAGAGGGTAAATTCGTAACTTCCCGTCAGATACGCGACCGACTGTATAAAGAATTGCAACATAATGTAGCGCTCAATGTTGAAGAGACTGCCGATCCCGATAAATTTAGAGTATCAGGACGCGGAGAATTACATTTATCCGTTCTGATAGAAAACATGCGTAGAGAAGGATTTGAACTCGGTGTTTCTCGCCCTGAAGTTATTTTGAAAGAAGTTGATGGAGAACTACATGAACCTTTTGAAATGGTCACTATTGAAGTTGAGGAACAGCATCAAGGGACAATTATGGAAAAAATTGGTGAGCGAAAGGGTGACTTATCCAACATGGTACCTGATGGAAAGGGGCGTATTCGTCTGGAATATATGATTCCTTCACGAGGTCTGATTGGTTTTCAAACTGAATTTATAACAGCCACATCAGGTTCGGGTTTGCTATATCACGTATACGACCACTATGGCCCGATGAAAAAAGGCGATGTAGGTGCTCGCCAAAGAGGCGTACTGGTTTCCATGGTTCAAGGTAAAGCATTGGCTTTTGCTTTGTTTAACCTTCAAGAACGAGGTGAATTATTCGTAGTTCATGCCGATTCAGTTTATGAAGGTATGCTGGTAGGCATTCATTCGAGGGTCAATGACTTGACAGTAAATCCAACAAAAGCCAAGCAACTGAATAACATACGTGCTGCTGGGACTGATGAAAACTTGATTCTTACCAAAATCCAGAAAATGACGCTTGAACAAGCGCTGGAATTTATTGGAGATGATGAACTGGTAGAAGTCACCCCCAAGTCTATTCGTTTACGGAAAAAAATGTTGACGGAAATTGAAAGAAAACGGGCTGCTAGAGCAACTGAAACAATTTAGGATTCAAAATGTCTGAAATAACTATGGCTATTCATTATCCACTTTTCAGGAATTTGATGAGATTTTGTAGAGTGAGCAGTTTTTTTGCCCACTGTAGCGACTCAATTGTAATGATGGGCAAAAAGACTGTCCATCTATTAATGGCCAATTTTGGCTCAGTTTAACTGTGGCCATTAACAGTTGAAGTGTTAGAGGCCAAGAAGGGAGATAGGAAGGCGATTAAACAAGTGAGTT
>CAYNRB010000291.1:0-3171 GCA_964399475.1 uncultured Methylomarinum sp. | reverse complement strand
AGTAGTCAATCATGTTGAGATGGTTTCAGATGCTAATTAAATGTAGGTTGGGTTACGTTATTGAGCTTCGCTTGATAAGCTAACCCAACCTACAGCCTTAGGGAGATGGAAAAAATAACCATCCAATCCTTGCTGGTCTTTTTGTCCGTATTTCGCGTAGTGCCTACGTTATTCTGCGTGCGTTTCTAGCTGGATAGATTTTTCTAATTTTATAAAACTATAGGTAAAATCAACAGATGGATCATTATTCACATCTTCTCTTTCAACTAGGTTCCATTTTTTTTTATCGATTTCAGGAAAAAAAGTATCGCCTTCAAAGTCTTTATTTATTTGGGTAAGATAAAGAGTATCCGCCATTGGTAATATTGATTTGTATAAGCTTGCACCACCAATAACAAATACTTCTGAATTATTTTGGCAACTGGCAATGGCTTTTTCAATAGAATTAACAACCAGACAGCCTTTTTGTTGATAGTGCAGATTGCGACTGATGATAATATTGGTTCGACCTGGCAGAGGTCTACCAATTGATTCATAGGTTTTTCTACCCATTAGAATAGGGGAGCCCATAGTAATTATTTTAAATTTTTTAAGATCGGCGGATAAATGCCAGGGCATCTGGTTGTTTAGTCCAATGACGTGATTACTTGCCATTGCAACGATAAGTGATATTTTCATAAATAATTTAATTGATTCGCAAGGCAGTCATTCTGGTTCCACTTCCTGACACAATGGTTTATAAAATTTTTATTGCAGTCTTTTTAGTTTTCCAGCCAGTCTCCAGACATAGGTTTAGCAACAGTTCCGTTTCTATCAGAAAATTTAAAGGGAATAGAGATTAATTCCATTCCTGCATTGATTTGAACAGCAAAGTGTAAATGAGGGCCAGTAGAAAATCCTGTATTTCCCGAATAACCAATTAACTGGCCGGAGGAAACCTTTAGGCTCGTATATACCTGAGTTGTTTCAAGTGCTAAATGAGCATAAATGGCCATGGAGCCGTCATCATGTAATATTCTTATACTGTTCGCGCGAGTATTGTAGGCTTTTTGGGTGCCGCTATTATAATAATCATCGTTTACTTCGATCACTTTACCTGATCTGGCTGCATGTACTGGTGTATTAACAGGCATGACCATATCAACAGCGTACTGATTTTGCTTGTCCTGATGGCTAAATTTACCACCAAATGCTTGGGAAACCTGGAATGTAGTATTGGTGGCAAAAGGAGGAGAATAAATCGTAAGTTTACTGGGAACTGTTTGAGGATTTCCAATCGTATAGCGATATTGCAAAGAATATTGTGATGCTTTATATTTATTAATGCTCGCTATTTTGAACAGGGTTTCAGAGTTTCCTGGTTGGACAATAAATGTTCTGGGAAGGCTGGGATTAGAAATAACATTTTTAGATTGCTCAAGGCTAATTTCAATTTCAATAGGCGCATAATAATTGTTAATCACAAAAAAATCGGGATTGTTTTTAGATCCTGTTTGTTCTAGCCATAGGTAACGTTTAGTAGCAGCTTTTAGTTGTTTAATATCAACTTGTTGCTTGGTTTGTGGCTGTTTGTCAGTATAGTGCCAATTGCCTTGTTCATCTTTATATTTGTAAAGTTTTTTTGCCAGTGAATGTTGTGGCAGTAAACAAATACCAATAAAAATTGGCAATATTTTTAAACTGATTGTATGAAATTTTGGCTTGTACATTAGTGCAAAGATTATATCTAAGGAATGGGAAATTTCACAAGTATAATGAAACAAGTGTGTAGGCGACAAAGAAATAATGAATTATTTAATCTAGGGCATGTTTCTGTTTGTTTTTTTGACTAATCTACAAAAGCTATTTTGAGTATTTTATAAATATGGATAATAAAAGATGAGTGATTTACAGGCAAATTGTCTTTGTAATAGCGGTATTCAATACGAGCAATGTTGCTTGCCTTTTCATAAAGAAGAAAAATTTCCTGGTACAGCAAAATCGCTAGTAAGATCTCGTTTTACAGCTTATGCTATGCGCAACCAAAGTTATTTGCTGAAAACATGGGAGTTAACCAATCGACCTGAAGATATTGATTTTTCAAAAGAAGAAGCTGAATGGATCAGGCTTGAAATTATAAAAACTAAAAAAGGTGAAGAAAAAGACAACAAAGGCGTGGTTGAGTTTAAAGCCTACTATATACTCAATGGAAATGAGCATGTATTGAATGAAGTGAGTCGTTTTAAAAAGATAACAGGCCGATGGATGTATCTAGATGGATTGGTCAAATCAGTCAGTAAGGTAGGTCAGCAAACAAATCAGGGGAAAAATGCACGCTGCGCATGTGGTAGTGGTAAAAAGTTTAAACGATGTTGTGGAAAATAATATGATTATTTTTTTAAGAGATATTCCGGCTAAAACTAAAACGGATGATATTGTGTATCATATTACACCTTTTTTAAAAGGTGGATTATTTGAAAAAAATGGAAATATAGACAATGTTAAAATCTTGGCGCTAAAAGATGCTAAAGAAAATACCTACGAATTTCATGGGCTGGTTACGATTAATTCAGATGCTACGGCAAAAAGGGTTATTAAAAAGCTCAATAGAAAAATATTTATTGGTAAACCCATTATAGTAAGAGAATACTTTCATCGTTCCTGGCAAAATGACCGACGAATCAATATGGGTGAATGGAATGAAGAATTAATAGATAGGCGCAAAGGCAGTAGAAGGCGAACGGAGCTTGTAAATGTTAGAGATCTTGAAGATGATGGGTAGATGGTTTAAATAAAATCGGAGCTTAGGAACGTGCACGAAATAACTTCCCGATCTCTAACTTGTCTTTTTATCCCAGCTTGGGTGATCTCATTCGTTACGTAGAATAACTATGCGCCTCATGATATCACCCAAGCTGAAACAAAAATTCTGCGTTAAAACTTCCGGAAGTTATTCCGTGCACGTTCCTGTCATAACCATGTCAATACCTATTTTTACATGTTTTTACTATCAATCATCCACACAAAATCCTTTCATCTGAAATCATACATCAGCAGACTTAGTTTTTATGCAGTATTTAGATATAGGATCTGGTGCTCAGAATAGTTGATGCGCTTTGGTAAATATAGGGCTTTAACTCAACCACTATGGACTGAAAGTCCATAGGTTGTTTTAAAACGACTGAAAGTCGT
>CAYNRB010000290.1:0-3204 GCA_964399475.1 uncultured Methylomarinum sp. | reverse complement strand
TGCAGCTAAATTATTTATCTCAAAAAATGTAAAATGCTTTTGCACAGTTGTTTAAAAATTTTAAAATAGGCTGTTAATATGGAAATTTCAACTTTATTCTTACCTGAATTGATCAAGGCGGCGGCGGAAACCATTGACCAAAATTCTACAGAAATTATTGGTCTTGATCAGGCTATTGGAGATGGGGATCACCTGTTTAATTTACAAAGAGGTTTTGACGCATTAAAACAACAAGATACGTTAATAGCTGAACTTGATTGGCCGGAAGCGTATAAAAAAATAGGAATGATTCTAATGACTACGATGGGAGGGGCATCGGGCTCATTGTTTGGTACATTTTTTGTAACAATGGGGAAAGCAGCGGAGGGTCAATTAGATTTAAATCGGAAGATTTTTTCAGATATTTTTACTCAAAGTGTAGAGGCGGTAAAAAAAAGAGGCAAAGCCGATGCGGGTGAAAAAACCATGTTGGATGTGCTAATCCCTGTCTCTGAATGTATGAGGAAAGCCGTAGATGCTGATATGACTTTGTCAGAATTATTAGAAAATGTAAGGCAAGATGCTGAAAAAGGCATGGAGTCTACGCATGCAATGTTAGCTACAAAAGGCCGTGCTTCTTTTTTGCAAGAAAAAAGTATCGGTCATATTGATGCGGGTGCCAGAACCACTCAGCTAATAATTTCTGCTGTTGCTGTATTTATAGATCGGCAGTGAAGTTAAATTAGGAGTGAGGATTTAATAATTTCCGGAACTTATTAAATCCCCTCTGCATATTAATCAACATCCCCAGCGTAAATTTGCAGTATTCACAGGCGCATCCCAAAGGCCGATCATTTCTTGGTCAAGCAAAGTTAAGGTGATTGAGCAGCCAGTCATGTCCAGAGAAGTAGTGTAATTGCCTACTAAAGATCGACAAATATCAATATTTTGTTTTTCCCAGTACTGTAAGGCCAGATTATAGACTAGATGCAATTCCATTAAAGGTGTTGCACCTAATCCATTGATGTGCAATAAGACTTTTTGACCTTTTTGAGGGTTTAGATCTTCATGGATTTTGTTTGCCAGCTGTTCGACAATTTCAGTAGCACTGATCAGGTTAATGGTTTTTTGACCGCGTTCTCCATGAATGCCAACACCTATCTCAATTTCATTGCTATCAAGTTCAAATGTGGGAATTCCAAGCGCAGGAACTGTACAGCAATTTAGAGCAACACCCATAGTGGCTGTCATTTGATTGACTCTGTCACCTAACTTTTTGCATTCAGATAATTTTATTCCCTTTTCTGCTGCCGCACCCACGATTTTTTCTACTATTAATGTTCCAGCAACACCGCGCCTCCCTGTGCTGTGTGTTTTTGGCAAAGAAACATCATCGTCTATTAATACTGTTTCTGAGGGACAGTCAAGCATTTCGGTAGCAATTTCAAAATTCATTACATCGCCTGCATAATTTTTAACAATGAACAAAACTCCCTCGCCATTTTCAACTGCCTCAGCCGCCGCCAGCATTTGGTCTGGTGTAGGTGAAGTGAAAATTTGACCGGGACAAGCCGCATCCAGCATGCCTTTGCCAACAAAGCCGCTATGAAGTGGCTCATGACCTGAGCCGCCGCCTGAAATTAAAGCAACTTTGCTAGATGTGGTGTTTGTGTTTCTTTGAATAAAATAAGGCTGGGTCTGGAGTTTTATGATCTCAGAATGGGCTTTAGAAAATCCTTCCAGGCTTTCTGTTAACAAATCATTAATGTTGTTGATAAATTTTTTCATGGCAGGTTTTCCAGTTTAGATACCCCTATCCAGGTTAGCATGGGTTTTTAAGAAGAGCAATTTTGGAGTGGGCTAATAAATTATTTGGCGGGATACGTTGAGAAATTTATGAATCATAAAGTTGTCGCAAAGAATCTGTAATATTTCGTATGTCAGGTACGATCCAGGTGGGCTTGAAATCTACTGAATTCAAATCTTCTTTCGAAGATATTCCTGTTAACACCATTATGCTGCGTATTTTAGTATTAACAGCACCAAGAATGTCTGTATCTAAACGATCACCAATAGCAACAGTATTTTCAAGTGTTGAACCTAAAAACCGGATGGCCTGTTGGTACATAATGGGTTTAGGTTTTCCAATTACAGTCGGATGGATGTCGGTTGCTGCCTGTAATGCTGCGAGAATAGATCCATTGCCTGGAAGCGTACCTCGTTCAGTAGGCAGTGTTGTATCCGCATTGGTGGCAATAAATTTTGCTCCTGCTCGAATGAAAAGTGTTGCTGTTGCTAGTTTTTCCCAGGTCAATTTTCTATCTAGACCACAAACTACGTAATCTGCGCCAGAATCTTTAGGATTCTGGAAAGATTCTACTAGTGTAAACCCCTGTTCAATGAGGGGTTGGCGTGCGCCATCTTCTCCGATAACAAATATTTTGCTGGATTTAGGTTCTGTTTGTTCGGATAAATAGAGTGCTGTTGCCATACTGGAGGTGAGAATTTCATTTCGACTAACAGAAACGCCCATCTTTGCAAATTTGGAAATATATTGATGCTGAGTGAGAGTGGCATTATTGGTGGCAAGAATAAAAGGCAGTTGTAAATCTCTAAGTAATTTGAAAAACTCAATAAATCCAGGTAAAGGCTGGCGACCTTTCCATAAAACGCCATCCATATCAATAATAAGTCCATGGATATTGTTAAAGTTTGATGAATTAAATAGAATAGTTGTTGAATTGGGTTCAGTGAGAGGCATAACGGTCTATAGGTCAAATTTACGGAGTATTACTGGAAATAACAGTAGGAACTCAGATCTAGACTAAAATCGAATGGAAATGCATCTTCGGAAAAGTCTGTTTTAATTTTATGATTTTATTATACGTTAAAGAAATTCATTCTGGATATTCTCTGGCTTCAATTTTATTAGTGAATTTTTTGATAAGTGATTTATTATCTAAATGTAAATTATTATTAACATTTAATATGGGAAGTAAGGCTATGAAAATTATCTTGATTAGCTATATAAAATAATTGAGTAAGGAATGATATTAAGAAAAATTGAAGAGAAATTATCGAATTCTGATACGGGTAAAATTGACATGTGTGCGTATTCTGATTTAGAGTTCCGTCTGCAAAAAGAATTTTAATAAAAAACACAATAAATTTTGGAGTATGTAACATGGCAACACCATTAATACAAATGGCGATCGACGCATTAGA
>CAYNRB010000289.1:0-3278 GCA_964399475.1 uncultured Methylomarinum sp. | reverse complement strand
CTATTGGTTTAATCGTTGTTTGTTTGGGTTTAAAGTTGAAATTTATAGTATTTGAGTAGTTGCGAATAAGTAAATACAGGAACAACTTTCAGTTGTTTTAAAACAACCTATGGACTTTCAGTCCATAGTGGTTGAGTTGTTGCTAGTTGAGTTTGCCTTACCTTGAGTTGCGCAGCCATGAATGGATGGTACTTCAGCTTAATATCCTTCTCCTTCTTCATGCGTTACTGCTTTAGATTGTGGGATAAAACTAAATATACAAGCGCCAAGTTACTATAAAACATAGTAATGATTGTTCTGGAAAAGTGGCTCAATATTAATTGCCATTGACAAGAGGCAACAAACAACCGTTTAAATATTTGTCTGGAAAAGTATTGCACATTATTTTAGCTTGCCCAGTGGGAATTACTGTAAAAATATCAAATTGTGACGAGTGTTAGATGTATTTCAAAACTTACCTGCTATCCTTAATAAAGAATGTGCAAGAAGCAACTTGAGTAACTAGCTTGTCTTTTTGTCCGTCTTCTGCGATGCAGCTTAGGTTACATGGTCTTCGTTGCACTTGATAATTGCTTCTGCATTATCCTATCTATGGGTTCCTGCCCTAGTGCATTACTCTACCTACACAGATCAATGTGCTAGCTGAAGACGAACAAAAGTTCTACCCCAGTTGCAAGTTATTTCGTGCTCATTCCTAAGGACTGAAGATTTAATAACTTCTCGGTTTTGACTTGTCTTTTGTCTCCACAGAAGCACCAATAAAATAGTTGCGTAGCTTGTGCTATGCGCCTGTTTTATTGGTGCTTCTGTGAAGCCAAAACCTACGCCAAACTCCAGTAACTTATTAAATCCTCAGTCCTAAGTATCAAATGTTTCTGATAATCAAAAATAAAAAATTTCTATTTGAATGTCATATTAAAAGCAAAGGAAAAAGGTTCAAAAATGGGAATAAAAGTTTTAATTTCATGGCTGGGTGAAACTGACCTTAAAGCTATAGAGCAACACCTTTTCAAGCCAGATAAAGATGTAAGTAAAGGATTATTACTCGGTATCTTAAGCAAGCTAAGTTTTGATGAACTACATCTTTTCTATGGACAAGAAAAGTTTCACGTAGATGCGTATTGTATCTGGTTAGCAAAGCATACAAATATTAAAGTCAAACTTGTTAAATGCTCATTGCATTCTTCTTTGGATTTTGCTGATATTTACCAGGAAATTGACAATCACTTAAAAAAAATAATGACCAAAACTCCTAGTTTGGATGTTAGCATTCATTTATCAGCTGATAACCCATCAATGACCGCAGTATCTATATTGTTAGGAAAAACCAAATATAATACTCAATTTATTCAATCGAATAATGAAATTGGAGCTGAATTTGTTTCTATACCGTTTGATTTATCAACAGAATTTACTGATAAAACCAAGAAGTATCTCTCTCTACCATCTGTTCTAGAAATTCCGATATCGACTACCTTTGCTGATATTATTACTCAGAATGCTGAAATGAAAAGGATAATTAGTAAAGCCAAGAAAGTTGCCGCCAGAAATGTGTCCGTATTAATCATCGGTGATACAGGCACAGGAAAGCAGACGTTTGCTAAAGCGATACATAATTCCAGTCTGCGTAACGGACAAGCTTTTATTGCAGTTAACTGTGCTGCCATCCCTAAAGAATCAATTAATTCGGAATTATTTGGATATATTAAAAATTCTGAGTCAGGAGTAAGCAGAAGCGAAACAGGATATTTTGACTTGGCCGATGGTGGAACGCTGTTTCTCAATGAGTGTGATGAGCTACCTGCTGATGCACAAGTACGTATACTTCGAATACTTAAATCGGGAGAAATTAGTCAAACTGGAGGAAAAACCAAAAAAGTTGATGTGCGTATTATAGCTGCGACGAATCGCAATCTATCAGCAGAACTTGCTCAAGGGTATTTCAGGGAAGATTTGTTTTATCAAGTTGCGATCGGCATTATTTCCCTGCCAACATTAGCAGAAAGAGAGGGGGATGTAGAAGTATTGACTGATTATTTATTAGAAAAAATGAATAAGGAAGCGTTGAATCAAGCAGATCCTATGCTTCAAACACTTTCAGAAAAAGCAAAAAAGGCTATATTGGATCATCCATGGCAAGGTAATATAAGGGAGTTACAGACAACCTTGCTAAGAGCTTCGATATGGGCAGAACATCAGGAAATTAGTAAAGCCGATATTCAAGATGCCTTATTAGAAAGACCGAATAAATTAATCTCAGAGGAATTGCCTGAAATAGGTGCGGGGATTGATATAAATAAGATTCTTGACGATACGAGAAAAAAATACGTGTCTCAGGCTCTAAAACAAACAGCTGGACATAAGAGAAATGCCGCTAAACTTTTAAATTTAACTAATTATCAAACTTTAACCAATTGGATTGAAAAGTTAGATATTCAATAATTTAAAGCTATTATTCTCTATCATCTTTGGCGGACATGCGTCCTTAAAATATTTTCTGAGCGTACCTTAATTAAGTGTGACAAGGCTTAGTAAATGCTCAGTAAAACCAAAAAAGGACATCAAATGCCCTTACTTATTCTTTGATCTAGGCTGCAACTGCATTCAAATCAGCATTTTCATAGAGTCTTAATTTCTTCCAGCCAACAAATTTATTATCATCAAACTCTAAATCATGATCTATAGAATGCTCATAACAACTTCTAAATAACTTTGCAGTTCTAAAAGCATGCAATTCATCATCCGCCGTTACTGATTTAATATTCCCAACTTGAAATGTTTTATTACGCGACTTTCTATCTTTAACCCAAAAGACCGTATAACATAAATAGCTTTTATCTTTTCTATGGTCATATTTAATGGTTCTTGAAACCCCCGTTACTCCAGTCGTTGTCTTGTTTTTTGGAGGTTTTAAAAAACGAGTTTTACTTCCCTTTAAAACTACAAGCATTTGGTCTCGCCAAGTAATGGCAGCCTGTAATGATTTGTTTTTATTCCCCCACAATTTATGAGAAAAGTAACGACTACTCTCTTTTCCGCGTCTTACAATACGCACTTGGTAGCCAAATGCATCGGGCTCAGTAATATGTTTGTTTTTTGCCATCTCAAATATACTCCATACATCTTCCAATCTTTAGTGTGTAATTAAAGATAGATGTTGATTGTTAATTACGTAGGATAATGATTACATATTATCTCGGAAATTCAATTTAATATCAAGTATTAGCCTTCTCCAATACGAAATGAGTCTGAAATGATCTCCGTATTCCAACATGGAA
>CAYNRB010000288.1:0-3293 GCA_964399475.1 uncultured Methylomarinum sp. | reverse complement strand
CTCGTACTACTTTCGCATTTTTCTAAATTGGCTGTTCTCGGACAGGCTCCTAGGTAGTTGTACCTTTCAATCAATTCTTTCCATAACGCCACATTGGCTTTTTCAGTGACTACTTCTAAATATACCTGGCCTAATGCTAATAGTTCACATTCAATACGCTCTGCTGGCTCTGAGGCTGAAAAACCACGGATTTGATTTTTCTTTGCTTACGTTCGCATTTTGCGAGTAATACGACTAATCCTTGTTTTTCCATTTTTTCAAGCGCAACCAACCAAACATTAATTTCATTACGACCTTGTGCCGTCGTCCAAAGGAAGTGTTCACACAATGTTGCGACTAGTTCGGTGAGGCTCAGATTCGGATAGCTTTACAGTGTTTGCTGTACATGGGCTAGTTCCTTTTTGGAAAAATAGCGTCCAGATAGGGTTTGAGGTTCTGTGATAATAGGTGTCATTTTGTAGCCAATTCAATTACTGAGATTTGCCGTATTTGTATGGTGCCACAGGTGGGACTTGTAGTTAATATTTATTTGTTTGGCTGGTAAATTACTGTAAGCAATTGATGTTGCTACTTTTTTTAATTATATTTTTGATTTATTTGAATGCCATTGTACCGAGCGTGGGAACGATAAATTAAAATAATATTTTTTGTTCTTTAAGTACATTAAACAATTCGTCTAGTGACTTATTGTTGCAATCTAGTGTTAGATCAATCACATCAGATTCACGCTCTACACATAGACAGATTAACCCTGCATTTTTTATTGTGCTGATTAGCGCGTCTGCATCTGCATCTGCTACATTTTCCAATATAGTGGTTGCATGTCCGGTATCAAATAATTTTCTTTCTAATTGATATGCCAGTTGTTTACTGTTTGACCCTTTTAGACAAAGTGCTGTGGCTTTTTGGCTAAAGCGAGCGGCACGTTCTTCTACTGATACATTGGCAAGTTCTTTGTTTTCGCTTTCGCCTGTGATCATGCCAGCGCCAACGGTAACATTAGTTAATCGGTCGATAACAATAAATGATCCAGTCGCTTTGTTATGATTGTATTGATCGAATACTACGGGGGCATTAACTGAAACCGTACAAGAGGCTATTTCATTTAGCTTTATTTCATCTGCATCGTGATGTTCTAGTGTGTTAACATCAATTCTGTAATTGATTGATGAAATGGAACCAGAGACTGTGCGTGTAGCCATTTTGATCAGATATTGTCGTCCTGGGGTCATGGCTTTTTCTGTCATCCAAACCAGGGTTGCATTAAATTTATCGGCAACCTTGGCTGATTTTTGCTCCTTACCAATAATCATGTCGCCACGGCTGATGTCAATTTCATCTTCCATGGTTAAAGTTACAGCCATAGGTGCAAAGGCTTCATCCAGGTCGCCATCATAAGTTATGATGGATTTTATTTTGCTGGTTTTGCCAGAAGGCAGGACAGTAATTCGGTCTCCTTTGTGAAAAACGCCTGATGCTACCGTTCCACAAAAGCCACGAAAATCGAGGTTAGGGCGGTTGACATATTGAACAGGAAGACGGGCATCTTCAAAATTAAGATCGTTAGTAATCTGGATGGTATTCAAGGTTTCCATGAAAGGTATGCCGATATACCAAGGCATGTTTTCGCTAGGATTTACAACATTGTCTCCATCTAGTGCCGACATGGGAATAAAATTTACATTAACTAAAGCTAGGGTTTTTGTAAAATCCAGATAATCTTGTTTGATTTTATTATAGGTTTCTTCGCTATAATCAACTAAATCCATTTTATTGATAGCAACAATAAAATGTTTAATCCCTAGCAGGGAAGTGATAAAACTGTGGCGTTTAGTTTGAGTTTGTACGCCATAACGTGCATCAATCAGAATCACGGCCAGTTCACAGGTTGAAGCACCTGTTGCCATATTTCGGGTATATTGCTCATGTCCTGGTGTATCCGCGATAATAAATTTACGCGTGGATGTGGAGAAGTATCGATAAGCCACATCAATGGTGATACCTTGTTCCCGTTCTGCTTGCAGACCATCAACCAATAAGGCTAAATCTATTTTTCCAGCGCCTGTCGTGCCTGATTTTGCACTATCTGCCCGCACAGCAGCTAACTGATCTTCATAGATCATTTTAGAGTCGTGCAATAAACGACCGATTAAGGTGCTTTTGCCGTCATCTACATTGCCACAGGTTAAAAAGCGAAGGAGTTCTTTGCATTCATGTTGTGCTAAATAGGCATTGATATCAGTACTAATTAGATCGGATTGGTGAGACATGGGCAAAGTTTAGTAAGGTAAAATGTAATCGTTCCCACGCTCTGCGTGGGAATGCAGTCTAAGACGCTCTGCGTCCAGGACGCAGAGCGTCCTTAATGAGTTCCCATGCGGAGCGTGGGAACGATTTGGTTATTAAAAATATCCTTCACGTTTTTTCTGTTCCATAGAACCAGACTGATCATGATCAATTAATCGACCCTGACGTTCAGATGTGGTGGTTAATAACATTTCCTGAATTATTTCCGGTAATGTTGTTGCTGTTGATTCAACTGCACCTGTTAATGGATAGCAACCCAAGGTTCTAAACCGAACCATTTTCATTTCAACCTTGTCATTCGACCTCATTGGCATTCTGTCATCATCAACCATTATCAGCATGCCATCTTTGTTAACAACAGGGCGTCTCTTGGCAAAGTATAAAGGAACGATGGGAATACTTTCTAAATGTATGTATTGCCAAATATCCAGTTCAGTCCAGTTAGATAATGGAAAAACGCGGATACTTTCGCCTTTATCCAGCTTGCCGTTATAAGTATTCCACAATTCAGGGCGTTGATTTTTTGGATCCCAGCGGTGATTTTTATCACGAAAAGAATAAACTCGTTCTTTCGCTCTAGATTTTTCTTCGTCTCTTCGGGCGCCACCAAAAGCGGCATCAAATTGATGTTTATTCAAGGCTTGTTTTAAACTATCTGTTTTCATCACATCCGTATGTTTTTTACTACCATGCGTAAATGGCCCTATGCCTTGTTCAACACCATCCTGATTAATATGAACAATAATATCTAGACCTAAGTCCTTGATCAATTTCCCTCGGAATTCAATCATTTCTTTAAATTTCCAGGTGGTATCAATATGCATCATTGGAAAAGGTAGTTTTCCAGGGGAAAATGCTTTCATCGCCAAGTGCAACATGACCGCAGAATCTTTACCGATAGAATAGAGCATTACTGGTTTTTCAAACTCGGCAGCGACTTCACGAATAATATGAATACTTTCAGCTTCAAGCTGTTTTAAATGGGT
>CAYNRB010000287.1:0-3365 GCA_964399475.1 uncultured Methylomarinum sp. | reverse complement strand
TTTTGATTTAAATAATCTTATGTTTTTAGAGATGTCTTTAATATACAAGGGTGGGTAAAAAAGAATGGTCTCCCTACAGTAATTCTATCGACTTCACTCTGTAATAAATAGCTTATGCATAAAACCTTGATTCCACTTCGTTACATCAAGGTTACGGATAGTTAATGAGGTATTAAATTTACTGTAGCCTTGATGAAGCGGAGCGGAATCAAGGAAGTACAGGATAAAAACCACAAGCACTTAAACATTAAGAATAGTTTGGGTGATTTCTCTTTCAGTAGTAATGGCCTGGGCATTAGCCTGATAAGTTTGCTGAGCAATAATTAATTGCACAAGCTGGTCAGCTATATCAACATTTGAACTTTCCAGAGCGGCGGATCTAATGGTTCCAAAATTATTAGCTCCAGCAGTACCAAATATTGCAGGCCCTGAACTGGCACTTTCCTGCCAGTTTGTATCGCCTATTTTTGAAAGTGATTGGTTACTGGCAAATCTTGCTAGTGCAACCTGGCCTATCGGTAAACTACCCCCATTACTAAATCGAGCCAAAACGGCTCCTGATTCATTAACATCAATTCCAGTTAGATTACCGGCTGGTAGTCCATTTTGCTGTAAATCATTGACACTAAAAATAGAACTGAATTGTGTTGAGCCTATATAATTTAAGGAAAAATTTAATGGATTAACATTTAGATTGGGGTCAATTTGTGAAAGATCTATATCACCAAATGCTTTTGATGTTTGCCCAACAACATCAAAAAAGTTCAAGGTACCTGCACTGGTAAATTCTAAAGGAATTGGGGTGGGTGTTACACCGACTGCAGTTACTGTCGCTGTTATTGCTGGAGGTACCGCTGCTGTTATTCCTCTGTCATCAACATAAAGATAGGTATTCCATTGATTTGCACTTGTTTTGACAAAATAGGTAGAGGCAATATGAGAATTCCCTTGAGAGTCAAATACGGTCACTGATGTTGTGGAGTTATAGCTATTTGGATCTAGTGGGTCAAAGGGGGTAACGATGGGGGCTACGTCTCTCGAATCCAGATTTAAAGTAGTATTTACACTGGAGGTTGCAGAGGGTAGACCTTGTGAAGTATCAATCACTAACGGGCTAAAAACACCCTGGCTGAATCCGGCTGCTAAGGTGGTTCCATTGGGCGTATATCCCATTAAAAAGTAACCTTGATCTGTGACGACATTACCATTTTTATCTAACTGGAAAGCACCGTTACGTGTAAAAATACTGGGTGTACTTGCTGTCGGATCTTCAGCCAAGGTAAAGAAGCCATTCCCGTTAATGGCCAGATCCAGACTATTTTCGGTAAATTCTATATTCCCTTGATTAAACTGTTGAGCGACTTCTGAAACGGCTACGCCTGCACCCGCCTGAGTGGAGCTGACACCGCCAAGATTACTGGCATAGACATCAGAAAACTCTGCTCTGGATTTTTTAAATCCCGTTGTATTGGCATTAGCTATATTATTTCCAGTAACTTGTAAATCTTTAGAAGCAGCGGTTAAACCACTTAATGCTGTTGCGAATCCCATGACTATTCCCCTTTAAGATACTTGTTTGATTTTACTAAATTCAATACTGCCTAGTTCACCCAAATTAAGTAGTATTCCTTTTTGTGCATTGCCTATGTCCACACTTTCTACTTTTGCATTGATTAAAGTTTCTAGCGCTGTGTTTTTATCATCAATAACAGCTTCGGCTGTTACCTTATAGACCCCAGGGGGTGCCAGGCTACCATCATCCAAAGTGCCATCCCATTCAAACTTGGCAAGTCCTTCGCCTTGAATGCCTAAATTGAGTGACTTAACTACCTGGCCTTGTTGATTTTTTATGTTAACCGTAACTTGGTTGGTTGCTGAGTCCAGTTTTACTTGTCCCGAAAGAGGTCTGTCTAATGCTAATACACCAGAGTCTCCAGGGTATGCCACAGATCGACCTACTAAAGATGCCGCTTCAAGGGATTGGCTGGAGGTAATGGATTTTGCAAACAGATCGAATGAATCTTTTAAATCGCCAATACCTTCAACGGTGCCAAACTGTGCAAGCTGGGTTAAGAAATCTCCATTTTCAGAAGGTTTGGTCGGATCTTGGTGGGTTAATTGAGTGGTTAGCAGCTGTAAAAATTGATCTTGACCTAATTCATTCGTTTTGGGTGCTTTGTTTTCGGCAGATGTTAAGCCTAAATTGCTGATGATATCTAAATCAATTGGCATAGCGTTCTCCTATTGTCCCATTCTTAAAGTTTGTAAAATCATATCTTTAGCAGTATCTAATACTTCTACATTGTTTTGATATGATCGTGATGCAGACATCATATTGGCCATTTCTTCAATGGTATTGACATTGGGTTTAAAAATATATCCCTTTTCATCTGCCATTGGATGATTTGGGGCATATTCCATAATTGCCGGAGCCTGGCTTTCAACCACACCTTTTATTTCAACTTTACTCGTGGCATTGTTCTTGTCCATTATGCCTTTAAGTTCGGCAGCAAAAACCGGTTGTCTAGATTTATAGACTTCATTTATACTACTACTGATGCTGTTTGCATTTGAAATGTTGCTGGCTACTAGATTAAGTCGTAAAGATTGTGCGTTCATGCCGCTGCCGGCAATATCAAAAATAGTCATGGATGGCATAATTATTCCCCTCTGATTGCGGATATAAGTCCAGAAAAACGACCGTTAATAAAACGTAAACTGGCTTGATACTGGACTGCATTTTCTGAATATTTAGCCTGTTCAATATTGGATTCCACTGTGTTGCCATCAATAGATGCTTGTTGTGGATTGCGATAAAGCATGGATGCGCCAAGTAATTGATCCATCGGTGAAAAATGGCCTTCTTGGGTGCGTTCTAAAGTTTGGCTTATCGGCATGGATTTTTTTAAAACAGCCTGAAAGTCCAGGTCTCTAGCTTTATAGTTTGGTGTATCAGCATTAGCTAGATTAGATGCCAGCACTTCACTGCGTTTTTCTCGCAATGTCAAAGCCTGAGGGTGAATACCTAACGCATTGTCAAAGTTAATACTCATATTTGCCACCTTAATGTCGTTTATAAACTAAAAGCATTAAATGTGCCAAGGTGAGTTATTTGTTTAAAACTCATTAAGGTGTAATTCTCTGTGTCAAAATACAGTAAACAGGATTGGATGGTATTTGCCTATATTGATTTGTTAATTACTGCATATGGAAAAGGGATTACTAAAGTAGGGGGGGGACAATTAAGGGAGATGGAAAAAAATAATCATCCAATCTTGCTGGTCTTTTTGTCCGTCTTCGATCATGCAGAAACAGTTACATAGCTTGCTATGCACCTATTGCTGCACGACCAAAGACAAACAAAA
>CAYNRB010000286.1:0-3403 GCA_964399475.1 uncultured Methylomarinum sp. | reverse complement strand
TTAAACTCACATGCTATTGAAGGGATTAAACTAGGCGAATGAATTCAAGATTAAAAGCCAGTCAAGTGCTATCTAAAGTGATTAAGGACGGTCAATCCTTAACCGTTGCTTTGGACAATGCTCTTGATTCTATCGAAAACAGTATGGACAGAGCCTTCATACAAGCCCTATGTTACGGAGTTACACGCCAACATCAGCGACTAGATTTTATTTTGCACCAACTACTCAATAAACCTTTAAGAACCAAAGATACGGATATAACCATTCTGCTATTACTGGGTTTGTATCAAATAAAGTACATGCGCGTTAAACCGCATGCAGCTGTTTCTGAAACCGTTAATGCGGTAAAGAAAAAGAGTTGGGCAAAATCTTTAATTAATGGCGTACTTCGGCAATATATTCGAGAACAAGAAAGCCTTGAATATAAAGCGGATCAACAGACTAATACCTTACATTCACATCCAGACTGGTTAATTAAACATTTAGAACAAGACTGGCCAGAACACAGCACCGAGATATTAGTAGCTAATAATCAACCTCCACCCATGGTTTTACGGGTTAATCTACAAAAAACCAGTCAACAAGCCTATTTAAAATTATTAGCGGAACATTCTATAAATGCTACTGCCATTGATTTTTGTTCATCTGCCCTGGTTTTAGAGCAATCTATTGGCGTAGAAAAATTGCCTGGGTTTGACTCAGGATTAGTTTCAATACAAGATACTGCGGCACAACTTGCGGCACAGCTTCTTGATGTACAAGCAGGTCAATCTGTACTTGATCTTTGTGCGGCTCCCGGTGGTAAAACAGCGGCTATTATTGAAAGACAAAGTGCAGCGATTTCTCTGTTAGCGGTAGATATTGATGAAAACAGATTATCGCGAATAAAAGACAATCTAACTCGCCTTGAACTACAAGCAAAGGTTCTAGTCGGGGATGCTGAAAAACCTGAAGAATGGGTTAACAATCAGAAGTTTGATCGTATTTTAGTCGATACCCCCTGCTCTGCTATTGGTGTGATCAGAAGACATCCTGACATTAAGTTGTTAAGACGAGAATCAGACATTTCAAAATTGCTAGCCACCCAAAAACAAATTTTGCATGCAGCTTGGGAATTATTAGTACCAGGCGGCATTTTGTTATATGCGACATGTTCAGTGTTAAAGCAGGAAAATGAAGAGCAGATTCAAGCCTTTCTAGCCCATCAAAAAGATGCATCAGAAATTCTTATCAATGCAGACTGGGGAATAAAAAGGCCTGCTGGACGACAAATATTAACGGGTGATTCAGAAATGGATGGGTTTTATTATGCAAAGCTACTTAAGTCAGTGTCTAACTAGCTATGCTTTTATATCCTGCTGCCAAAACAGCCGTTCATTGCAATAAAAACCATCGCAAACATTTAGCTCTACTCTTAATTTTAGGTCTATTTCCCCCAATCACTTATGCCTCTGAATTTGCAGCCATAGTCAAAAATGTAGACACTGACGTAGAAAACGCCTGGTATGAATTGAATGCAGATATTGAATATAAATTAAGCCCCACCGCTAAAAAAGCTTTGCAAAAAGGTATTCCTCTCACCTGGATTGTATTGATCAATCTTGAACAAAAAGGAATACTTTGGAATACCACATTAAAACGCATTAAAATAAATTTCCAAATTCAAAATCATGCTTTACTGAATTTATATAGTGTAAAAACCAATAATCAAGAACCTAATAACCTTTTTTCTACCCTGACTGCTGCGATGAATTCCATTTCGATCATTCGTAAGCTACCACTAATTGAATCCAATGCAATACAGCCGGATGAAAATTATTTCTTAAGCATTAAAATCTTCTTTAATAGAGAAGCCTTACCTATTCCATTACGCCCCATGTCTTATTTTAATCCGCAATGGGCATTATCCAGTCAATGGTCACAATGGCAACTACAAAATTAAAATTACCGGTTAATCTTTCCATATTTATACTATTTGGTCTGATTTTACTGTCTTTGCAACTGATGAGTACAGCCACTCAAGAGTCATCAGAATTAAATGATATCTATTCATGGCTGATTCTGGGTAATAGCTTAGGCTCATTTATTCTCTTTGTATTAATAGGTTTCAATGTATTTTCTCTGGCACAACAATTAAAAAAAAGGGAAGCCGGTTCCCGATTAACTACTCGGATGGTTTCTTTATTTGTATTATTGTCTATTGCACCTGCGGTGATTGTTTTTTATTTTTCGGTTCAATTTTTAAATCAGGGAATTGATAGCTGGTTTAATGTGGAATTAGACAGTGCAATGGAAGATGCACTGGAATTAAGCGAAGCCTCACTGGATCAACGTAAGCGCTGGCATTTAAATCAGGCTCGCCAATTAGCATTAGAAGTCACTGGTAAATCCAAAACACTGATAGCCCTTGAACTAGGTGAAATGCGTGAAAGAGTCGCTGCCACTGAAATAGCTTTATTTTCACGTCAGGGACGCGTCATTGCCTCTAACAGTATTGATCCGACCGATATTTTACCTAAATTACCTGCCGAACATATCTGGTTACAACTGAGACAAAATCAGGAATACTCTGCTTTGAATCCCGAAGAAGAAGAAGATGAATTGCAGATCCAGATCATAGTCCTGGTTAATGACGATGAACCGCGTTATTTACAGCTCCTTTTCCCTGTTTCAGTTCGGATTGCGGATCTGACTGATTCAATAGATTTTGCATTTGTACGTTACCAGAAGATGACGTTTTTACGTGATTCATTAAAAACCAGTTTCTTATTGGTATTGTCTCTGGTTTTATTATTGAGCTTATTAGCCGCCATCTGGGTAGCATTTATTAGTATTCGATATATAGTGGCGCCAGTAAAGGAACTGGTTAAAGGTACACAAGCAGTTGCCAGCGGTAATTATAAACAACAATTGCCTGTAACCAGTCAAGATGACCTGGGCTTTTTGGTAAAATCATTTAATGAAATGACCCAACGCATTGCAAAGTCTCAAGATGAAACAAAAGCGGCAAGTCTTGAAATTGAACAGCAACGCGCCTATCTGGAAACCGTATTATCCAATTTAACCGCTGGTGTAATTAGCTTTAGTGCCACCTACACCATTCGAACCGCCAACCAGGCGGCCTATAGAATCCTGCATATACCTGTCAGTCATTTTGTTGGAAAAACATTATTAGACATAGTCGATGGTCATGATGAATTATCTCAATTACTGCAAACCATCCAGAAATTACTGGAACAGGCCGAAGATATCTGGGAGCAACGATTTGCCTTTTTAGGCACCAATGGACGACAAGAATTACTCTGTCGAGGAACTCCTCTGTTTTCACCTTTAGGCCAGAAAACGGGCGCAATCCTGGTTTTTGATGATGTAACCGATTTAATTCAAGCCCAAAAAAATGCAG
>CAYNRB010000285.1:0-3405 GCA_964399475.1 uncultured Methylomarinum sp. | reverse complement strand
TATCGAAGTGGAGGTTATACATTGAAAGAAATTGGCATTTATTTTAATCTACATTACTCAACGATCAGTGGAATATTGAAAAGTCAACAATCAAAGACCTGACCACCTCCCTTTGCCCTCCCTTTTTTTGACCCCCCCCTTTTTTTACAATCAAGTCGATTTAGTTGGTGTTAAGATTTCATTAAACGATAGGGGCGGCTCTCATAATGGTGGAATGAATCATATGTTATTCGGGTAATAAAAACTCGTAAGACGGATTTGGGTTGGGTTAACGTATCAAGCAAAGCGCGATAACGTAACCCAACACTTCTTTATCAATCGGCGAAATGTTGGGTTGCTTTTTTTCGCTGCGCTAAAAAAATCTAACCCAACCTACCTTTATTGTCCTACAGTCTTCGTGGGGGGCTTGATTTTGTAATCAAGTTATTACAGTAGGCGCTTTTCTTTTAGTGCGTTTTTTCACTTCACAGAATTGTTCTGCCAGGTTGATTAAAAAAGAAAGCGCATCTTGTGCATCCAGGCCGTGCTTAGCGGGGTCAGCTTCAAATTTTTCTAGATATATTCTTAGCGTAGCACCGACAGTTCCGGTTCCTGATAATCGATAGATAATTCGTGAGCCATTTTCAAAACCAATGCGTATGCCTTGATTATTACTTACACTACCATCGACTGGATCTGTATAACTAAATTCATCGGCATATTTAACCGTGAAATCAGCAAATGTCTGGCCTGGTAATCCAGGTAATTGTTTGATTAAATGTTTAATAATAGCATTGGCTTTTTTCATGTTTACTTCTTCATAATCATGACGGCAATAGATATTTCGACCGTAAGTTTGCCAATGTTCAGCCACTATATCTTCAACAGACATGCGTTTTTTGGCAATCAAGTTTAGCCAGAATAATACTGCCCATAAACCATCTTTTTCTCTGACGTGATCTGATCCCGAGCCAAAACTTTCTTCACCACATAGGGTGATTTGTCCATCATCTAGCAGATTGCCAAAATATTTCCATCCCGTTGGGGTTTCAAAACAAGGTAATCCCAATTTTTTGGCAACCCGATCTACAGCCTGACTGGTCGGCATGGAGCGAGCTACACCTGATATGCCTTTTGCATAGCCGGGAATCAAAGTTGCATTGGATGCCATTATTGCTAGGCTATCACTTGGGGTTACAAAAATACCCGCGCCCATAATCATATTGCGGTCACCATCTCCATCTGATGCTGCTCCGAATGTTGGCGCATTATCGGAAAACATGAAATTGGTTAGTTCTTTGGCATGTGCCATATTGGGGTCAGGATGGCCACCACCAAAATCTTCCAGGGGTTCGGAATTTATTACTGTTCCTTTATCAGCACCTAGAATATCTTCTAGTATGTGAGTAGCGTACGGGCCGGTAATGGCATGCATTGAATCAAAACAGAGTGTGATATATGCGGATGAAAAACTATTTTTTAGTAGCTCAAAATCAAAAATTGTCGCCATTAATTCTGCATAATCACTAACAGGGTCTATGATGTTTATAATCAAGTCATCAATTTGTTGTTGACCCACGGTATCCAGATCTATATCGGTAATATCTGCAATTTTATATTCTTTAATTATTTTAGTATTTTTATAGAGTGCATCGGTGAATTTTTCAGGTGCTGGTCCGCCATTGCTGACGTTATATTTGATACCGAAATCTTCTTTAGGTCCGCCAGGGTTATGACTTGCAGAAAGAACGATACCACCGAAGGCTTTATATTTTCGGATAATGTTTGAGACGGCAGGGGTTGATAGTAAACCGCCTTGGCCTATGATAAGCTCGGAAAATCCATTGGCGGCTGCAATTTTTATAATGATTTGTATGGCTTCGCGGTTAAAATAGCGACCATCTCCCCCTAAAACTAATGATGTGCCTTGAAAATCTTCCAAAGAGTTGAAAATTGATTGAACAAAATTTTCCAGATAATTATCTTGTTGAAAAACGGTTACTTTTTTTCTGAGTCCCGAAGTTCCTGGTTTTTGATCTTTAAAAGGGGTGGTTGATAGTGTGTCTATTTGCATTGTCTGGCCTTGCTGCACATTTATGAAAGTACTAATAAAATACACTAAAATATTAATTAATTGTAGGTTTTTTTATGAATCGAGTGCTGTTCTTTGTATTTTTAATGCTCAGTTATATAACGGTTTGGGCAGAAAATGCGACCTGGTTACTGATTGATACCCAAAAATTAACTCTAGAAGTTAAAAAAGGAAATAAGACTCTTGCAGTAATGGAAAATATTGCGATCGGGCGAAATGGTGCAGGTTTTAAAAAACGTAGAGGTGATGATATAACGCCTTTAGGCACTTATAAAATTAGCTGGATTAATGATAAGAGTCATTTTTATCGGTTTTATGGTTTTAATTATCCCTCAATTGAAAATGCAAATGAGGCTTTGCTTAGTGGTTTGTTAAGTAAAGCAAAACATACGACTATTGTTAATGCACATAATAAAAACAAATTGCCCCCTCAAAATACGCCGATGGGAGGTAGAATTGGACTTCATGGATTGGGTGCAGCAGACCAGAATATTCATGAAATGATGAACTGGACACATGGCTGTATCGCTTTAACTAATGAACAAATTGATAAATTAGGGCAATGGATAGGACAAGGAACTAGGATAAAAGTAAAATAAGACTGGAAACTAAGTTAAAAAAGGGGAATAATTGTAGGTATTGCCTATGCATAGGAGATAGGATTTAATACTATCCGCATTTGACTTGTCTTTTTGTCCGTCTTCTGCGTTGTAGAAACAGTTGCGTAGCTTGCTATGCGCCTATTTTTATAACGCAGAAGACGAACAAAAATCCTGCGTCAAACTGTCGGATATTATTAAATCCTCGCTCCTTAGGTATTTAATTAGTTTCTCTTAACATTCAAAGGAAAATAAAAATGATCAAAACAGTAAAAATTTCAGCTGTTATTCTTGCAGCAGCTTTGGCTACCGGTTGTGCTAGTACTTCTGATATTGAAAATCTGCAATCACAAATTGATGGTTTGAAATCTGATATTGCTTCAGCATCTTCAACTGCTAATCAAGCTCTTTCAGCAGCTCAAGGTGCGGCAACTAATGCGGCATCGGCAGAAGCGGCTGCTAACCGTGCAGCACAATATGCGGAAGATACCAATAGTAAGCTTGATCGTATGTTTAAAAAATCTATGATGAAGTAAGTTGCTTTTGGCTCGAAATTATTGAGCAGGGATGTTGCTTTTCATAAGCAATGTAAGTTGGGTTAGATTTTTAGCGTGGCGAAAAAACCTAACCCAACATCTTACTGTTTGATAGAGTTATGTTGGGTTACGTTATTTCGCTTTGCTTGATAAGGAATGGGCACGAAATAACTTGAGCAACTGGCGTAGGATTTTTGTT
>CAYNRB010000284.1:0-3441 GCA_964399475.1 uncultured Methylomarinum sp. | reverse complement strand
AAAAAAAGACAAGTAAAATGTTAAATTAATTATGCTTGGGTACTTATACAAGCTATTTATTCCTCGTTTCTCATAGATCAAATTCAGAAACATTTAAAATTACACACGCTATGTTCAAATCAATTCATTTCATTTTTATCTTTATCAGTTTGACTAGTTTTATTATTCGCATTGCCTTATCAGAAACCAAGCCTGAAATATTGAAGATTAAATTTTTTAAAATTGCGCCTCATATATCTGATACTTTCTTGCTGATTAGCGGAGTGATTTTGATTTTTCAGAGAAATTGGCTAGAAGGTGAATTTGGCTGGATTGTTTCTAAATTTATTTTTTTGACTCTTTTTATCATTCTAGGCATCATCTCCATGCGAACCAGAGGATACAAACGTTGGTTTTTTTTTACAGGAGCCATAACTTGTTATAGTTGTGTTTTTATTATTGCTGTCACTAAATATGAATTATTTTAAAAATAATTGACTAAAAACATTAGGTTATTTCGTACATGTTGCTCAACAATGCAAATTAAATAACTTTCAAAGACCTGATCCGGTTAATCGCCGCAGCCATCTCGTATTTTCATAGCACGCTAAGGAGTGAAGATTTAATAACTTGCGGATTTGACTTGCCTTTTAACTCCACTAGAAGTGTTAATAAAATAGTTGCGTAGCCTGCTATTCGCCCATTTTATTAACACTTCTGTGAAGTCAAAATTCTGCACCAAACTTCCGGAACTTATTAAATACTCATTCCTAAACAACTGTTTCAGCTTCGCAGTCTATCGACAAGAACCAACAGCTAGAAATTCGTGACTGTGCGACGTTATACGCCTAAACTCATTAATGAACTAGTCGTCGGTTTTCAGTAGATTATTTTAATAGACGTCCTTTGCCATCTTTATTGATATGCCCAGACAATATTAAAAAGCCATCAATAATCCCCCACACTGCGCCATATCCCACAGTTATCACAGTGACTAATATTTGTAAAAATGCAATCCTATAATAGCCCAAGTAAATTCTATGCATGCCGGTAAAGCCAATAAGAACCCCAATAATACCAGCTATATAATGGTTTTTGACTGGAGTCATATCCTTTATAAATTCGCCAACAGGCCCTATATTTGTGGCGCTTCCATCATCTTCTGGCAGAAAGTCTACTTTATTTCCAGTAATGGGCGAGTTGTCTAAATTCCATTCATCCATATGAAATTCATAAAACTTTTCTTCACATTTTATTACACCAGTCAGACGTTCTTCATCATAACTTTCAACATGACCAATCATTAATTTATTACCTTTTATAGAGTTAATTGTTTACCATATTTTTACTAGGAATACGGTATAGGTGACTTACAAAAAATGGTTCTTGAAACAGCACAGTATTGTAATACTTTCTTTAGATTTTATAAAAATTTCTACGAAATAAAGAAAATGAAAAACCTTGTGTCAAACTATCGAAGATTACTACACCCTTGATTCTATGTATCCTTTAAACGAACGGCTAAAACATCACAACAGGCATGATGTAAAACGCCATTAGGGAGCTGGAAATAAATAATCATCCATTATTGGGCAGGATTTTTGTTTGTCTTTGATCGTGCAGCAATAGGCGCATAGCGAGCTATGTAACTGTTGTTGCACGATCGAAGACAGACAAAAAGACCAGCAAGATTGGATGATTATTTTTTTCATCTCCCTTAGCCGTCGACCCAAGCAATAAAGCCAAACCGTGTCGCCCATGTGAACCCACAATAATCAAGTCAACATCATTTTCTTCTGCCACTCCGGCTATTTCCATTTTTGGACGTCCAGTTTCTAGCCACTGTCGATTTTCAGCAATATCCAATATTTTACCTAATTCGTTTAAACGTTGTTTTCCCGCATGGATTAAAGTCTCAAAAAACCCCCATCAAAAGGAATGATTGATCCATAGGCCGCATCAGTGATAGGAAGATTGTCCTGTACATGAATAACACTTAACATTGCCTGGTTGTTTTCCGCAAATTCTTTTGCCTTGCAAGCCACCTCATTTCCATAATCGGTAAAATCAGCTGCTAATAAGATGTGTTTATAATGACTCATAGCCATTCCTTAATTCAAAATAATTTCAGGAAATATCATAGAAATAATCTGATAAGAAGTCAGTATATACATAAAAGAGACACCTAATCCGAATATAAAAGGCTGGTTTAAGGCATGACTAAAAATATGTGCAGAAACCACCCAATGCCAAAGCATTAAAAAGACAATGGCAATAAAGGACAAACTAGACCCCTGAATAACCAGTGTTGCTATTGCAGGTAAAGCAAAAAAACTGATAAGCGTATCTGTACCCATCAGCGCACAGACTGTTTGTTGAAAACGAGTAGATCGTTGCGTCATCAACAGAATAGTCCAGGTTAAACTGAGAATTAAGAGGATTTCTATCAAGACCTGTATTGCTGCACTAAGCGCATCACTACTTAATACTAAATTCAAAAAACTAACACAAGCGTATAGTGCGATCAAAAAGCGTAGCAATACATTAGACCCAGGTACATCTTGTGGTGCTTTTTTAAATCGACAGATATCAAAAAATAATTTAAACAGTTCAAACATAATTTAATCTCCTAATTGTCAATGCCCTTCTAGCAGATTTCAGAATCATAATCTGGAAAATTTCAGCCGAGTCACGGATTTTAGCACAAGCATTTCATTCAATAGAACTACAACGATTATTATTCAACGGCAAACGGTAATAAATAATCTCTATTTTCCACCCTAATGGTTGCAAAATCATTATTAATTTCAGTTCTGATATCCACTAGGCGCATAAAATGGTTACTGAACCAACAGCATAAACTTTAACAAGTTTTTGATCGAGTATATTCACCCATTTAATTTAGATAATATCAACAGTTGAAATCTTGAAAGCCTATTTGTATCTATACAAATATATTATTGTGCTCTGTTTTAGTCTTTCAAGTTTTAGCTCAAAAAAACCTATATAACTATTCCTATAAAAAACAGTTATAGCTTACAATCGGAGTAATGAAAAGGAGAAATCTACAATGTCATTTCTAACAAGATATTTTTAAGAAAATACTGATTATTGTGGCTCTGATTGTTTTAATACCCATGCTTTTTGGAATTAACAATGCAGGTCAACGCACCTTGATTCAATACCCAAATGGTACATTAGTTACACAGTTTGATCCGAGAATTTATATACAGATTTTTGGAAGAACTACCGTCTATAACGATGTGATCACCTTTGATTTTGACAAAAGCAAATCCATTTTAGAGGCCAGTATTAATCAGCTGGGTATTTCTGTTCGCTATCAAGATGGAGGAACTGGCACAATTACGGTAAAGCTCGTTTAAATTTACCCAATGATGAATTAGCCATGATCAATGCTCACAAAGCATTCTGAAGAAAGCATGAACTTGACAGCAGGTTTAA
>CAYNRB010000283.1:0-3443 GCA_964399475.1 uncultured Methylomarinum sp. | reverse complement strand
GCATTACTATGCGATTGGGCTGCATTTTCTGTCAACACTTTTTCTCTGCTGTAAAGCGTTATCCAATCTATGCTTTTCAAATAGACTGATGATTGATCATTTGAACCATTATCAATAATAATGGCCTCTACTCTATCCGGATTGGTATTTTTCTTTAGTAAGGCTAAACAGAGTTGCGTCATTTTTAGCGTCTTATAATGAGGAATAAGTATAGAGACATCTTTATTCATATTTTTCTAATTATTGTTCTGGGTTAAAAGCTGTAGCATGAAGATATTAATTTTCTATATCACTATACAATCTATTAACATCCAGAATTTCCTGAACTTCCTGATCTTTCCAGTTCTTGGCAAAACGAATTTTATCTTTTCTATAAGCTAGCTGAAAAGTCTTATCCTTGTTATGCTCTTGCATGGAATCCAAATCTATCATCAAAATTTTACCCTTTTTATCAAAAATATAATTACTTGCTTTCATATCTCCATGGGTTATTTTGTTTTTTTTCAATAACTTGAAAATATTGCTAAATTGCATCACTTCATCGCTAGTTGGTTTACGTTTCAAATAGACTGTATCTATACCTTCCGCTTCTATACCCTCACAAATAAAATAAGCAGTATAGCGAAGCCAGCCTATTCTTTTTTCAATAAAGCCAAGAGGTTTGGGGGTTGGCAACCCAATAAATTCGAGTAAATTCGCATTTCTCCATGAAACTGCTGCACGACTCGGACGCCAACACCTACTTAAGAAATGCACAGTATTTTTTATGTTATAGCGTTTAATAACCAGGTTTATACCGTCTATTTTAACCTGCACAACTGTTGCTGAGTTACCCGCTTTGAGAACTTCGCCCTTAGCCATTAATTGTTCAATATCTCTATTCAAATTAAGAGACAGATTGCGATAAAAATCCGTTCGAAAAGCAAATTCCTCAGTTAGGCTATGTCCATAGGTTGTCATGGTACAGCTTCTAAAACATTTCGTCAGATATTGATTTTTACGTTTTTTCCAGGCTTTTCCTAACAATTCCAGAAATAATACATTCTGTTCAGCATTATACAACCATCCTCTTTCTCTAAAATAGTCATCAATTTGCTGGATCATTAATTCTTGTTCCAATGTGTAAAATTGAGCAACCAATTTTGCAAGATTGCTTAAACTCTTGGTGACACTGAGCTCCGTTCCTTCCTGTTCACAAATTACTGAGCCCAAATCTATTAAATAACAGTCGTTTCCTTTTAACAAAAGATTGTCCAGATGAATATCATCTTGATAGATACCATATTGATGCATTTTTGCCAAAAAATAATAGAGCTTTGCTATACGCTCAGAGTAGTTATCATTCCCCCACAGATTAAAAAACTCCGTATCTTCAATATATCTGTATACAATTGCCAAACAACTTTTTAGGGTGTCACTTGTCAGTATTAATTCAGGTACTGTAATGCCCGAGGCAGATGCCAGTTGATGGCCTCTTGTTTCTTTCTTAAGCTCTCGCATTCCTTTTTGATTTGATGCGAAGAGTTTAATAACCACATGGTGTTTAGCATTTTTTGCCTCCAAAACTAATCGTTTAGCGGGTAATAGTCTTAATACACGATTACAGCTATATTTAAAGCCGCTGATTGTTACATCGAAAGGTGTATTGATTTGTTTTTTACCCTGAAGAAATTCTAATATTTCTTCAGGTATTGTGACATTATTGAGCATATCTACTAAAGGTTTTAATCTGTTATCTATTTAATTGCCATTCATCAGAAATGCGTACGGAATAATTTGTGTATGCCGCTACGCTGGGACAGAATTTTTTGTTCGTATTCAATTACGCATGAGTGTGTAGCTTAGATCAATCCACAGAGCAGAAGCCCCATAGGTGGAGCAATTAACAACGAGTAACTACCGCAAGGCTTGGCAACAGGTGCTTAGGATATTAAAATTATTTTAGACCATTCTTATGAACTATTCTTCCCTTGCGTTTCCATGCACATCGCTGATTGAATGAAAGCTTCTAATTTATGCGTCATTCTTGTTGCTTAGATTCATGCAACCCTGTACGCCTTAGGCTCTTTTCCCAAATGATACTGATACAGTTGCTTGTTTAAATAAGGCTACTTAACTAAAACCATATCTCCATCAATAAAAACAATAGATTGGTCAGAACTTGAAGGTTTAATCACTGCAAAACCTTCATCGACAACATTCAATAAATCTCACCCCAAACAACTATGAAAAGAATCCTTATCTAAGGTGGTTTCCAACAATAAATAGTCCAAACTTTCTTGTCTTTTGTTCCTGATCAAACAATCTCAATCGTTACGTAGAATAACTATGCGCCTCTTGAGATTGTTTAATCAGAAACAAAAATCCTACGCAATTCTGGCATATTTTTTGTTGGAAACCACCTAAAAGACCGACGATAATAGGTACTATACCAATTGTGAGCCAACAGTTGACCTTGTTTGTCCATATTGCCGAACAATATTAGGAGCCAAAATAAATAAAGGCACATGAAACCTTAATAAGTCAATATCGGTAAGCTGATTGCTGGTACCAAAAGCATGACCCCCCCCCACTATGAGGAAAATTGTATTATTAAAATACTCAGACTTTTCTATTGTTCTGAAGAATTCCCCCAAAGCCCAATCGGAATATCGCATAGCAGTTAAATGTTCATTTAATTCATCCAAACTAGTGATTACTTTCATGGGTAACAGATCAGGCAATGCATAGGTGGTTTGATAAGCATTGTAAAAATGCAAAAAAAGGTTTGTCGGCTTGAATTTGAACTAATTCTTCAGCTGCTCGGTTAAACATATCTTCATCCGACACACCCCAAGTTGGATCAGAAAACACAGGATTAATATAATCATGACGGCTAATAAATTTCTCCATACCTTGACCACCAAAGAAACCGCGTTGATTATCCCATGCAAAATCACTATTGTAGACATATAAACTTTTATATCTCCTATTCTTAACAATCTTTAACTGAAGTTTCCCAATTATTTTCGCCGTGACGTATAAAGAGAAACCATTAAAATTGGGGTTTGCTACATTTGAGGCAAAACCAGCTAAATTAAAACCCCTTATTTATAGTGGGTTCTGTCGATTTAAAAACTGGGAAACTTCAGTGACAATAAACTACTTTAATGAACCTGTCCGCATTTTGAACTAACCGATTGATCAAATCCTTATTCAGTATCAAAAGCAATGTGGTCAGAAACATCCTTAAAGTTAATATCAATTAACGCAAGTTCATCACAAATTAATTTAAAAATTGTTTCATCTTGGCCTGAGTCGATTACTTGCTTGATACACATATCAGAAGTAAAGATACAATGCACCATGAGGCTATTTGGAAAATTATCATAGTCTATTCTATGAGTTAGCCATTCAAAACCGTCCACTTCATTTTTTGTAATTTCACAAACCCGAGTTAACCC
>CAYNRB010000282.1:1840-3449 GCA_964399475.1 uncultured Methylomarinum sp. | reverse complement strand
ATGGGTTAGCAACAATGTTAACCGATATTTTCATTGTTGGTGGAATGCGCTATCGCTTTTCCATCCTAAAAATTTATTTGTATGTAAAAATTGGTAAGTTAATTCAAACACCTTGGTTATTATGAGAGAAAAATCAGAATATACTAATGTAGTAGAATTGCTAAATCTTTCCTACTCTTCAATAAAAGATTTAGCAAATGCGTCACTAATGGGTTGCATCAAATATTCAAACAAGGTTCTTTCTCCTGTATTGATTAACACTTCTACTGGCATTCCTGGAATAAGCTTAAGATCTCCTAGTTTATTTTGACTATCGTAAGTTAACTCAATGGTGGCTAAATAAAAAGGAATTCCATTGCTTTCATTTATTAGGCTATCAGCTGATATTTTTTTTACTTCACCTTCCATAGTGGGCGTGGTTTTGTTGCTAAATGCGCTAAACCTGACTTCTGCAATGGCACCAATCGTGACCCTGTCAATATCTAAGGGTGATACTTGTGCACGGATTATTAAATCTACGCCTTCTGGTACAAGATCTAAAATAGGTGCACCAGAGGTTATCACTCCTCCTTCAGTATAGATCGATAGATTAAAAACTACGCCAGTCACGGGAGCTTTGATAACAGTTCGGTTTTTTTTGTCTTCAATAGCCTGTAAACGTGCAAAAATATCAAACAGCTTCACATTGGTTTCTTCAAACTGATGAGCAATATCTTCCTGAATTTTTTTATCGCTTTGTAAAATTTCTAATTGAGTTTCTCCTCTTTGCATTTGTGTGGTTGCAATCTCTGAAGTTATTGTTGCTATATCGCCTTTGGTGATGGTTAAATTTCGTTCTAAATCTAAAAGCCTTTGTTTTTCAACATAGCCATCGGCCAATAATTTGGCCAAGCCTTTAATTTCCTTATTAAAGGAGTTGGCTAATTCTTTTTTGCTTTTTCGTTGTGCAGTGAGCCCAGAAATTTTAGATTCAAGCTGCTGTATACGTTGCCGTAAAACAGCCATTGCTCCTTCGTGACTAATTTTTCTAGCTTTAAAAATATTCCGTTGTCCTTCCAATGCCTGTTGTACACGATCATCATCCATTTCATTCAATATATGACTGAATCTGATTTCGCTCATTTTATTTCGTTCGGCCTCAAGGCGTTCACTTAATGATTTATGTGCTATAAATTGACCACGTAACATTTTTAACTGTGCATTAATCTGGGTATCATCCAATATGACTAAATCAGCACCTGCGATGACCGAATCACCCTCTTTAACTAAAATTTTACGGATAATGCCACCATCCAAATGTTGAACTGTTTTACGATGTGACTTAACCGCAACAGAACCAATAGCCAAGGCTGAACTATCAATGGGTGCTAAAAAACTCCAGGTACCAAACACACCGAATGTAACCAATAACACCAAAATGCCCAGATTTCGTACAGGTTTATGGTCAATATTAAAAGGAATGTCCGTGCTATCTATCTCTGTCATCGTCATTATTTGTTCATAATTAATCTAAAAATAAGCTATTGTAATACTGATGTAGCATAGCGAAATCAAGGGATTGCTTGCTGAAAAACCTTGATTCCACTTTGTTTCATCAAGGCTACAGTCA
>CAYNRB010000282.1:0-1740 GCA_964399475.1 uncultured Methylomarinum sp. | reverse complement strand
GTTCTTAAGGTATTGTTAATTAAGCATTGTCGGTGAGGCTTGTTGTGTTTGTCTTTGAATTTCAGCCAACACTTCATCGCGCTCAGCAAATATGCCTATTTGGCCATTATTTAGCACCATTAATTTATCCAGTTGTTGCAGGATATTGGTTCGATGGGTAACTACTATCACCGTAACATTGCGAGTTTTTAAATGTTGTAAAGCTTTGGCTAAAGCTATTTCGCCCTGATCATCCAGATTAGAATTCGGTTCATCAAGTACCACTATTCCAGGATTTCCATATAATGCTCTTGCCAGGGCAATGCGTTGCCTTTGTCCGCCCGATAAATTACTACCACCAGAGCCAATTTTAGTATCATACCCTTCTGCAAAATGTAAAATCATTTCATGTACGCCGGCTAATTTTGCTGCCGCTATAATTTGCTCAGCATCAATGTTTCCAAAACGGGCGATATTTTCACTAATGGATCCTTCAAACAATTCTATATCTTGAGGTAAATAGCCAATAAAAGAGCCTAAATGCATACGATCCCAAGTAAATACATCAGCACCATCAAGGCGGATAGTGCCATTAGCGGTGGACCAAATGCCAAGCAAGGCCCTTAACAGCGTGGATTTTCCTGCTCCACTGGGACCTAACAAACCGATGCGCTCCCCTGCTGCAATCGAAAAACTGATATTCTTAATCACAATTAATTTAGAGCCTGGAGGGGCAACGACTACTTGATCAATTTGAAACCGACCTTGAGGATCGGGTAATTGCATTTTTTTTTCATCAGTAGGAATTTGTTCTAGCAATTGATTTATTCTTTCATACTGTGCTCTAGCAACGATAAAACCTTTCCAGCCGGAAATCATTAAATCAATGGGAGCCAAAGCACGACCTAGCAATATTGATCCGGCAATCATTAATCCGGGGGTAATCTCTTGTTGTATGGCTAAATAGGCACCTAGCCCTAATACCAGCGATTGCATCAACATACGAAAGGTTTTAGATAGAGAAGTCAATAAACCCGCATGTGAACTGGCTTTTGCCTGTAAGGCAAGAATTTTATGGCTACCCTGTTGCCAGCGTTTTTGCATATTGTCCAGCATGCCCATTGCTTCAATGACTTCAGCATTTTTTAAATTGCTGTTGACATTCATTCGACTTTTTACGGCTAACTGGTTTGCTTCTGCCAGGGTTTTATTGGTCATTTTTTCATTGATTATGGCTAGCGCCATTAACAAAATAACAGAAAAAACACCTACCCAGCCATACAGCGGATGAAATAGATAAAGAATAGCAATATAAAAAGGTATCCAGGGTGCATCAAAAAAAGCAAATAAGCCATTTCCGGTTAAAAATTGGCGTAATGAATTCAAATCATCTAGAACTTGTGCAGATGCAGCTCGGCCTCCGCTTAATAAGGCTTGCTTATAGGCAACTCTAAATAAGCGATCATTTAGCATTAATTCCAGTTTTGCACTGACACTTATCAGGATTTGTGAGCGTACCCACTCCAGGATGCCTTGGGTAGCAAAAATAACAATAACGATCAAAGTCAGCATCAACAAAGTAGCCTCACTTCGGCTACTTAATACCCGGTCATACAGCTGTAACATATAAATGGCAGGTGTAAGCATCAGCAAATTAATCACCATGCTGAAGCCAGCTGCTGAAATAAAAGCGCCTTTACAATGTTTGAGAGCGGTAATTAAATCGGATTGATGGGGTTGCGTAATCATGTTTTGTTCAGT
>CAYNRB010000281.1:0-3476 GCA_964399475.1 uncultured Methylomarinum sp. | reverse complement strand
CTCCTTAAGACCCCTTCGGTTATTGAATTTAGTGGATGGGAATAGGATTAGTCCACGAAACATAACAAATGTTAGTTACTTTTGGAATGCTAAAGCATCTGTTAGCATTCCAGAGTAGGACTTTGTGAGGATTTTTATATTCAGCATTTAGATTTTATTCTGCTGAATAAAGAGCTATAAAAGAGTTTTACATCACCAACGCGTGCAGATTTACTCAATATATACAAACATTTTTCTCAACTAAAAACAACCGGCATAATCCAGCATTATTTCCTTACAGGCAAAGAAAACTCGTGGATATTCGATTCGGATTATCAGTTTTAAAACATATTCAAAAATAACACTCAGTGTGATTAGTCTTGCTCCTGCAATCCAGAAACGCGATTTAGTGTGATATGAGTTTCTCCAAACCGCAATAGTCCAGAATATGACAGGGGTTATGAAGATAAAATGCACTTCGTCCCAACTGGAAACGGTAAAATTTCCTTGTATTGCCAAGGTATCAAATAGAAACAGGCTAATAATTAGGATAATGTAAAAAGGCCAGAATACATGCCAGAGCTTTAATTGGCCTGTCCAGGCACAGAGTAAATATTCATACATTGTCAGGCCTGACAAGGGTATACATTCCTGCTGGTTATTTACTGAACTACTTGCTGACGATATGAATAAAACCGCGTATAGAAACACAAAAACAAATACTATTTCCAGTGGCGAGCCGAATTGTAAATGGGAAAATAAAATGGGTAGGGTATATATAAACATGATGGCGTAAGTTGTTAAGGATAACTATTTTTCTGGTAATTCCGATCCAGACTTTTTTTCAAGAATAACACCTGCCAGTCAATCACAGTTATATTAATGGGCAGTGACGACTCAAAACATCGTCATTTCCGAAGTTTCTTATCGGGAATCCACTCACAATGAGATGGATTTCTGCAAGAGCACGCAGGGATGACGAACTAGAATTTTATTGATGTATTTTAAAAAAACAAATAATGTAGCCCGTATGAGGCTTGCGTAATACGGGGAATTCTACAGTGAAGAACCCCGTTTTACACTTCGTTTTATACGGGCTACCTATTCTAAATATCCATCCAACTAAAATTGACGGAGTTCTAGCAGTCTTTCAATGTTCCCTTATTAGTAGTTCGACATTCCTACGTGCTCTTATCGGGAATCCACTTCATAAGTGCATGTAGGAATGACGAATTGAATTTTCACCTATCCAAAACAACTTTTCTAAAGTCTTAGACTCTTGATTACTCGTTCCTTTGTCACTCAAAAATAACTATAAACCAGCTAAAACCCTAGCTACCGTTTCACCCATTGCTGAGGGTGTCGGTGCAATAGTTACACCCAGGTCTTTTAGCATTGTTACTTTCTCTGCCGCTGACTCGCCTACAGATGAAATAATTGCACCTGCATGACCCATTTTTCTGCCTTTGGGCGCAGTCAAGCCGGCAATATAAGCTACCACCGGTTTTTTCATATATTTTTTCGCATATTCCCCGGCTTCCACTTCTTGTGACCCACCAATTTCACCAATCATGAGAATGACTTTGGTATCATCATCTTCTTCAAATTTCTCAAAAATATCTTGATGAGAACTGCCATTAATCGGATCTCCACCTATCCCTACAGAGGTTGATATGCCAATACCCAGTTCTTTCAATTGATCAGCGGCTTCATAGCCTAATGTACCTGATCGACCCACTATACCTACAACACCTTCCTGATAAATATGGCCTGGCATAATGCCCAGCATAGATTGCCCTGGACTGATGGTTCCGGCACAGTTTGGCCCTGTTAAGATCATGCGTTCGGATATTGGAAATTTGCGTAAGAATTGCTTAACTTTCATCATATCCTGAGTAGGAATACCATCGGTAATCGCTACACAATATTTTATACCGGCTTCCGCCGCTTCCATTATTGAATCGGCAGCAAATGCAGGGGGTACAAAAACAATACTGGCTTCTGCGCCTTGTTGTTCTACGGATTCTTTAACGGTATTAAAAACAGGGCGATCTAAATGGGTTTGTCCACCTTTTCCTGGTGTTATTCCTCCTACAACATTGGAGCCATAATTAATCATGTCTTGCGCATGGAATGTACCAATTTTTCCGGTAAATCCTTGCACAATAATGCGAGTTTCCTTATTTATAAAAATAGCCATTATGCCGCTCCTTTTTCTGCTAATTCTTTTGCAACTTGCTCATTTCGTGCTTGTACTGCTTTTTCAGCAGCTTCTGCCAAGGTAGTTGCGGTAATAATCGGCAAGCCACTTTCGGCAATAATTTTTCGTCCTTCTTCTACATTGGTTCCTGACAATCGAACCACCAACGGTATTTTCATATCCAGTTTTTTTACGGCATGTACCACACCTTCTGCAATCCAGTCACAGCGATTGATTCCGGCAAAGATGTTGACTAACATGGCTTTAACACCTTCATCAGCTAATACCAAACGAAAAGCTTTCTCAGTTCGCTCGGCAGAGGCACCGCCACCCACATCCAGAAAATTAGCCGGTTCTCCCCCTGCCAGCTTAATCATGTCCATTGTGGCCATCGCCAAACCTGCGCCATTGATCATACAGCCAATATCACCATCCAGTCCTACATAGCTCAAACCACGATCAGCGGCGGCCATTTCGCGTTTATCTTCCTGAGTTTTATCTCTTAATTCTGAAACTTTTTGACGACGAAACAAGGCATTGTCATCAAAGCCCATTTTTGCATCCATAATCATTAATTTGCCGCTTCCGCCTGTAACAATCAATGGATTGATTTCAATCATGTTGGCATCCAGGTCACGCATGGCTCTATAACAACCTGAAATCAGTTTTACCGCAGGACTGATTTGTGAAGGTTCCAGTCCCAAGGCAAAAGCCATTTCTCTGGCTTGGAAATCTAGCAAACCAACGGCTGGGTCTATCTGGATTTTTTTGATTTTTTCAGGACTATTTTCTGCCAGCTCTTCGATATCCATTCCGCCTTCCGCAGAACCGACCATGATGATTCTTTCATGAGCGCGATCGACCAAAAGACTAAAATATAATTCTTTGGCAATGTTGGTTCCAGCTTCGATATAAAGCCTTAGACAAACCTTTCCAGCTGGGCCTGTTTGCTGGGTCACTAGTCGATGGCCTAACATTGCCTCAGCAGCAGCTTCCACTTCTTCGTGAGATTTACATAATTTAACGCCGCCTGCTTTTCCTCTGGCACCTGAATGAATTTGCGCCTTTACAGCCCAAACATCACCGCCAATTTCTCTGGCACGTTGAACGGCATCTTCTGGGCTGTAAGCTAATCCACCATCAGCGATTCTTACTCCATAGCCTGCTAAAATTTCTTTCGCTTGATACTCATGAATGTCCATAGTATTCCTACTTAAGGTTTATAATTTTGTTGATTCGTATCTAAGTACCCAAGCATAATTAATTTAACATTTTACTTGTCTTTTTTTCCATCTTC
>CAYNRB010000280.1:0-3506 GCA_964399475.1 uncultured Methylomarinum sp. | reverse complement strand
CAACATCATCTTCAACTACCGCAATAATCCTGTCCAGAAGCACTGCATTAGCACTACTACCTAATAATAGTAAAGTCAGAAAAAGAAATTTTAAAAGCCTATTTTGTAAAGCCAATGTGTTCATAATATTATTTAATACTTTTTAGGATCATTTTGAATCCACTAATAATCATAGGGAATTCGAAAATTTAAGAAAACCTAGCAAATTCACCTTTCCATAATATAGCGGATACGGATTATTCATCTTCTGATCTTCGATAACCACTCAAATTCTTTTCAAGAAAGTCATCAACTTTATCTCCAAAATTTGCTAGTCCTTTTAATTCTAATTGCAGAAAAACACCTTCATCTGTTTGATTATTGGAATTATCATTCACTGAATCAGCAAAACGTCTGTAAATAATTCGGAAACGCCAGCAACAACTTTCTTTTTCCACACCCAGAAAACTTTCTTTGGTTGAATTAAATCTTAAAGAATATTGCCAACGACCGACAGCAAACCACTCATCAACAATGGGCCAGCGAAATGATGTATCTGTCTGAATAATCGTTGCTCTACGAAGATCCGGATCATCTTTCCTGTATCGGTATCCTATATTAAAAATATGATCAGGTTTATGTCGATATTTTAGTGAAACCTGTCCCCGCGTCACTTTGCTAGCATTATGATGCCATTGCAGACCTGAGGAAAAAGACAAACGTTCAGTCAACTGTCCACTTACTTCTGCGACAAGGTTAGAATAGTTATCGGTTTCTGGGGCTCCAGTTAAAGTGACTTGCCTATCTTGGAAATAGAATATTTCACCCAAACTCAATTTTAATCGTTCCAAACCAGTATCTGAATCAATTAAACGCGTTGTCAATGCCAATGAAACCTGATTAGCATCCTGAATTCTATCGGATCCACTAAAACGATTTTCCCTGAACAGACTACCAAAACTAAAATCATAAAGTGCTGTATCAAAATCTGGAATATCTGATTGATCCTGCTTAGGAATATATAAATAAAAGGCGCGTGGTTCAAGCGTATGTAGATAACCAGATCCTAATAGATTCAAATCTCGTTCAAAAAACAGCCCACTATCAACAGAAAGAATGGGTAAAGTACGACTAAGATTACTGTCTACCCCAACATCCTGGTCAGTTAAAAAATACTCAGTATGTTGCAAAGAAAGCGTAGGGGTAATAAAAGTTCCGGCTGTTTTATAAGGGAAGCTAACAGATGGCTTCAGATTAAATCGATGACCGCTGACTCGACTACTGCGAATAAAATTCACATACTCATTTTCCATGGCTAAATCAATAGGCCAATCTTCAAATGAGTGTTTCAAGTTTAAGGCGGTCTGAGGCAGTTTTTGATAAGGCTTTGCATCATTAGAAATATCTCTATCTATAGTTTGATAAGTCTCCAGTCTGGTTAAAAAGGATACACCTGGCCTGTTATAACTCAAATCAGCCCGACTTTTCAGATGCCTGTCAGTAGCAATACCTAAAGCACTATTTAATTCATCAAAATATTCTTCGTCAGACACATAATTTATATCAATATCAGTTTTTAACCTAGGCGTAAAAATGGTTTGATTAATAAATGATGCTGAAAATCGAGCTTCCTCTCTTAAACTATCATAAGGTAATACTTCCAGTCCCAGAGAACCTCTGGATTTTTCAAATAAATATCTAAACTCCCCAGCTAACATACCCCCACGTTTGGATAAATATCGGGGTCTTACTATCAGGTCATAATTGGGTGCAATGTTCCAGTAATAGGGAACAACCAGATCAAATCCATTATCATCACTACTACCAAAAGTAGGCGGTAAAAAACCAGAAAGTCGTCTATCATCCAAAGGAAATGAGATATACGGCGTATATAAAAAAGGAACGCCCTTAAACTCTAGCCATGCATTTTTTGCAGATGCCTTTCCGGTTAGCTTGTTCATTTTTAATCTTTCGGCATGAACTACCCAATCCTGATTTCCTGGTGGACAACTGGTAAAGGCAGCTTCCTTATAACGGGATAAAACTTTACTGTCTCGGTAAACCACATCAGCACTGCCCCTGATAGGCGCAGAAGGTGAAATAAATAAGGCCTTTCTTAACCGGGCTTCATCTGTAGCCAAATTTAATAAAGTGCTTTCACTATAAAGTGAAAGTTCATCTTCACTGTAAAAAACGTGGCCTTGTGCATCCATGGTTTCAGATACTATATTATAATTAGCTGTATCTGCTCTTATATCCTGATCGGCACGAGTAATTTCTACATTACCAAAAAAACTGGTCACTTCTTTTTCAAATACCTCGGAATAATCAGCGGTCACATTCATAGGCACTGTATCTCTCAAATCTTTCTGAGGAATATACTGGGCTCGCCCAGGTGATGGAGCAGTGCAACTTTCCCAAGGGTTATATTTCAATTGAGAATACAATGTATCAAAAATTTGTTCCTGACTAAAATCAAAGGCACTTGTCAAAAACCAGGAAGAATTTTCTGATGATTCTATTATTTTTCTATTTCCCTTAGGATCAGAGCCAACCAAATTACAGTTCCATGATTCATTCTGATCGTTTGGCGTACAAGTCCAGCCAGGACGGTTTGCAACGGCAATAGGCGGTTTAATAGCAACAGGCTTTGCTATTACGGGTTCAGGAAGTGGTAAAACAATATTTGAAGTGGAATCAGGGATAGATTGAGTTGATGGCGGTTGTTCAGTGGGCGTTTGTGATTGACATGACCATTCACCACCTTTAACCTTTTCACAATTCCATGCGCCACTCTCTGCAACAACCAATCCGGAATATAAAAATACAAAATTAACAAAAAAAAGTCGGCGATGCATAGATGCGTGTCGGTAAAGTTAGATAATTAGCACAAAATTCGAATAAAATAGCTTCTCATTTTACCTTAGTTTTGTCATACTTTTTAGATATACTTCGCCTGTTTCTATTTTAGATTTTTTTAGCGAGTTCATTTGAGAGCAGTGCAAGGTATTGAAACAGATAGTTAGCCACATTTTAAATGTTTCAAACCGAAAGAAATAGACAAAAACAAGTCGCAAAAACAGTCGAAATCATTAAATTCTCATGCCAATCATGCCACAAACAGATACACGTATTAAAGCAATCCTTCACTGGTTAATTCACACGCTTAAACTTAAAATCATAGACTTTGAACTCGCATCCAGCGATGCTAGCTTTAGACGCTATTTCAGAGTAACGCATCAGCAGGGACAGCATATCGTCATGGATGCGCCCCCTAACCAAGAAAATACTGAACCTTTTATTCGTATAGCTACTTTATTTAGCAATGCTGGCGTGAATGTTCCTGACATTGTAGAACAGGAAATTAAGCAAGGTTTTTTATTTTTGGAAGATTTTGGTTCCAGATGTTATCTGGATGAATTGAATAATAACAATGCAGCCTCTTTATATCAAAATGCTTTTGATAGCCTGTATACACTACAAACAAAAGTTCAGATTTCTGATTGTCAATTACCGCTCTATGATGA
>CAYNRB010000279.1:2297-3521 GCA_964399475.1 uncultured Methylomarinum sp. | reverse complement strand
CCTAAGTAATTCGTATACCACAAAAACAGGCAAAGCAATTTGAGCATAATTTTGTTCGATTTTTTCAAGCACATTTTTATTGGGTAACAGTTTAACCGGCTCAGAAATGGTATTGGTATCTAACAGATACATTAAATTCATAACTCAATTTCTCTGCCGCTTTCTTGCGGTCTATCCCTATCAAAAATAGACGTATCTATATCCAGTGGTTCTAATTGTGTTTCTGTTAAAAACGCTTTTAAAAAAACGTCAAATGATGCGTCAGTAGACTCCGTTTCATTATTTTGAGAGTGCTTGTTAATTGTATTGTTTAATAAAAACAAGCTAAATTCCAAAACGGACTGCTGTTTGTTCATAGGCAGGCTGTGCAAATTAGCGACAACTTGTTTTTCAATTGTTGATAGATTCATTATTATTCTCCTGAAAACTCACTTTGTGTAGAAATATAATAGGTTAATCCAGTTTTCCATGGCACTCTGTAAAACTTTGTCCTGAGCAACAATAGCAGTAATCGTAAGACAGAATTATTTTATTGTCATCATCAAAAGGGTTTTCTCCATATTCTTGAGTAATACGTATTTTATCTTTTTCTAATTTACTGGCCAACTGCTTTAATTTTCTTTTATGAAGATTGTCCGTTTGATCTATCCGGCTAGCTGCTCTACACACTAGGAAGACTAAAAAAAGACCAAACGTAACTAATGTGGCAACTAGATTAAATATCATTCCTGTACCACTTCTAGCCCATATCTCTTCATAATATATTTCAGAGCTTTTAGCCTCATTATATTCAACTTCCCCATCTATAAATTGTAGCCATACTTGTTGCCTTTTTTCTTCAAATTCATCTTGTTTTATTTTTTGTTCTGATAATTCTAACTGTTTCTGTTTCTTTATTTCTAGTCGACGTAACCTTATTTCTTCCTTCTTTTTTCTCGCCTCCTCCTCCTTTTCCTCAGCCTTTTTCTGTTTAATCGAATTGACAACCGCTAATTCAGCTTGCATCCACTCAATCAAGGGTTGCCACATTTCAGTTTGAAAGCCTTGCTTAAATTCAGACAATTCACTGACAGGTAGTTTTTGATGGTGGCGAATCAGTATTGCCTGCCCTGTTTCTGCTTTATACTGACCAGAAAAAAAATGGATAATCTCAATATCATAACTGCTAGAAACATCTATTATCGTTTCTGAAAAAGGGCTTGCCAGACAAAATAATAGCTTGCC
>CAYNRB010000279.1:0-2197 GCA_964399475.1 uncultured Methylomarinum sp. | reverse complement strand
CCGCTTTCAATAATTCTTCCGGCAGGGTAATAGGAATATAATAATCTTGCGTGTATTCATATTCCAACAAGGGTAATTGACTATACGGGATGTATGGATGGGATGGATGCGGGGTAAAACACCGCTCAAACTCTCTATCCTGATCGTAATTGATTTTACGCACAAAAAAGGGCAGTTCACCCTGTATTTTTATTAAAGCCAACCCTGGAAAGGCATCATGGTCTTTATCTGTCACCGTTTTAAAATAACTTTCCGCTTCATGCACCGTCAATAAAGGTTTTTTATGAAATGTTTCTGTTATTCCTGCGCCTGTTGATTGGCCAGAAGCCTGGCTTTGTTGTTCACCACTGGCATAAGTTTGTGATGTGCCGGTTTGTGTGCCCTGCGTGTTTGTTTTACCTGTGGTATAGGTGGATGATTCGGTAGTGCCACCCCCCAGATTACGCGCACTCCCTTGTGTTTCAGCTCCACTGGTTCCTTCGCTCTTGTTTGAACCGGTAGAGCCGCCTTTTATTTGATTAGAATTTTTACTGCGATTTGATTCGCCTTTAAACGGCTTAAAAAACAGATGTGCCCCATAATTTCGCCCTGCATTTTTGCCGTGACTTTCTCCCCAGTTAGAATTGTTCTGGTTACTATAAGATTTATTCCAGCCCTCGGTTTTTGCCCAGCTTGCCGACTCACTCCAGTTACGGTTTTCACTCTGACTTTTAGATTCTGATGTTGATAGGCTTTCTGACTCATTTGTTGAGCTTGAGTTGGCTGTGGAGTGCGATGTGCTTGTTCCTGTCGTCTGGGTATGATTTTGGCTGGTATTAATATTGCGCTGGTATTTTATAATTTCAGTTTCACCGAGCATTTTGGATAAATATTCGCCGGTAAACGTACCACCTGTTGCAAACCAGATTTGTAATACAGAGCCTGCCATAAACTGCTCAAAGTTATCACCGTATATTTCTTTTAGGTTTATGATTTGCTGACAGGCTAAAAACAATTTCACCCCAGATTCGCCAATATAATTCATATTGTCGATAATGCTGTCCATACGACCCAGCAATGGAAACTCATCAATAGAAAGCAGTAAAGTACCTATTTTCGGCTGGGTAAAACTCTTTTGCATTTCTGACAAGATTAAATTGATCATGGCTCTTTGCCAGCGACCATAAGGATTAGCATGCTGGGGAGGCAAACATAAATAAAGACTCACACCTTTTTCTGAGTCTCTTAAATCAGATAGATTAAAGGTGCGTGGGTAGACTCCGGTATTGGTTAGGGTGTTTTCCATGCCATCGGTATTTAAAAATTTTAAATGTCGAATGGCGGACTTTCTAATACTTTCAAAATATTTTTTTAAATCCTTGACAGACTGTTTCCAGTCTCTGGCTTGTCGTGCAATCCGGCCTTTATTGACGGTACTAATTTCCATATCATCAAGAAGAATGGTGTAAGGATCAACATTTATTTTTTGTTTTTTTAATTGCTCAGAGCGTTGGTATTCGCCCTCCATAATTAAATTTCTGACGGTAAGTAAATTTCTGTCCTTATCAGCAATATGTGGCGCACACACTACCCATTGGATAATAATAGAAACAAATTCTTTGCCTTCTAATGCCCATTCAGCCGCATCACCGCCCTCTGGAATCACACAAATAGCATCGGCAATCATATCGGCATAAGCTGATAAGTTACCATCATCAGGGTCTAGTGCATCCAGTAAGTTATAATGTGCTCTTAATTCGTCAGGGACATCGGCACAGTTCATCGGGTCTAGTACATAAACCTCTTGTCCCATACCCTCACAATATTTATCACCTTGTCCACGACGTGTGGCAGTAATGGTCGCATTTAAACCTTTAGGGTCAATAGAAACAATTGAGCCAGGCCATTTAATCAGATTGTTAATGATGATTGAACGACCCTTGCCACTTCGAGAACCTGCGGCTAAAAAGATATGTCCTTCGCTTTCAAAACCTAATGCTTGATGAGGGTCATGCGGATTACGTCCTAGCCAAAAAGAGCCTTTTTTATAGGGATAGTGTTGAGCCATATATTCAGGCTCACCCCATCTTGCAGTTGCGAGCAAATCATGGTCGTCATGGGGTTCATTTTTGACTAAGTTATTGTTCATGGTATTTGACTTGGAAATGTAGCTATTTATTTAGAGAAAATACACGGTTAAATAGAGAAAATCAATAAG
>CAYNRB010000278.1:0-3524 GCA_964399475.1 uncultured Methylomarinum sp. | reverse complement strand
TAATTTTCACTGTCCTATTGGAGCAGCATAGGCATCAGAAACTAATTGAGCTACATTACTTCCAGTAAGTGCTTCCAAAAAAAACACCAAATCATTAATTTCAGATTCACGGAGATCTAATGGTTTTATCCGCGAATCAAGCAATTGATTATTTATCCCTCCAGCACTATAAAACTTAACCACATCAGTCAAGGTTGAGATTGATCCGTTATGCATATAAGGAGCAGTCAGAGCAACATTTCGTAGACTTGGCGTTTTATACTTCCAGCGATCCTGAGGATCTTGAGTAATTTCATAAAGCCCCAGGTCATTGATTTTATCCTCAGCAATAGTTAGTAAATCTTGATTATCTACTTCAACAAACACACCAGGAGCAAGTTGAATTTTAAGTTTGTCTGCTGTTTTATGCATGGACTCCTGATAACCCACCCCAGTATTGTGCAACTGATTATCGGTAAATAAAGCAAAAGATTTTTCTATGCTATGACAAGCACTACAATTAGCTTTGCCTGTAAATAACTTAAATCCTCTTTTCACAGAGTCATTCACCGCATTTGCTTGCTGGGCAAAATACCAACGATCAAAATCAGAATCTGCTGAGATTAAAGTCCTTTCATAACTTGCAATCGCCTGACCAATATTCAACATATCGGGTTTTGCAGAAAAAACCTGCTCAAAAAGCTGTTTATAATCAGCGATACTTTCAATTTTACTAATGACATGCCCAACCGAAGGATTACCCATTTCATTTATTGCTAGTAATGGACTCCAGGCCTGTTGCTCTAAAGTGGTTTCCCGTCCATCATGAAATAATGGGTTAGCATAGGCTGTGTTATAAATAGTCTGGCTATTACGCCGAACACTGCGCCCTTCTATACCCACCGCAGTTGCCATTTCCTGACTACTAAAGCCTTGTTCAGGTACGTGGCACATAGCGCAGGAAATAGTGTTGTTAAATGACAAACGCCGATCATAAAACAGCTTTCTGCCCAAGGCTATTTTTTGACTATTAATTGGATTGTTTGCGGGTACAGGAACAGCCGGTAAGCCTAGCGGTGGATTTTCAAGAATACTCAGCAAATCAGCTGATTTGCCTTGTCTTTGAGCTAAGGAAATTGAATTTGTTTGATAATTGCTTTGAGTGTAATTATCTTTATTATCCCCAGCTTGAAAGAGTGATTTCGTATTATTATCATCAATAACCTTTAGTGTTGGAATTTCTTTAAGTAAAGTCTTTACATCATTAATTAAAGTATCCGCATGCAGGAAAGAGACGCTATAAATATTGCGTATATTCTTATCATGATCAATCAAATAAACCCGTAGAATATGGGAAAAAGTTCCGGTAAATTTACCGTCTGTATCGTAGACTTTTTGAATGCTTTGTTGATACTCCTCAAGGATAGGCTGGAGTTTTTGTTCTGATTGCGTAGTTAAAAATTGCCAGTCCACTTTTTCATTAATAAACCCTGATCCATATCGACTCATTGCTTCAGGCGTGTCATGTTCTGGATTAAAGCTTAAAGTTAGCAAGCGCAATTTACCGGCTAATTCAGGCTCTTGTTGCAAACGTCGATTTATTTTATGAAACACCATAGTTGCCAGAGGGCAGCCATTCACATCACCACAGGTAGCATAAATAAAGCTCAATAAAACAATTTTATCGCCCATTAAATCATGTAAATGACTAATCTGGTTTTTTGTAGTTAATATTTCACCATTAGTTGCTGTATCAATAATAGGTAACGTATAGCTACCCACTTTGGGTGCATCAAAAGTCAATGTGTTATAACCTGGTGCCAAGCTAGTTTGAGGAACAGTTTCTGAAAATACGTTTAAACTGCACAACAGGCCAATAATCAGTAAGCTAATAGAAGGTTTTGTCATAATAAAAGTAGGGTGCGTTTCACGCACTATTTCAACCATACGCGAAATAAAATAATAATATGCTGTACTTAAAAAAAAAGTGTTTTTCCAAATAATTTCTCACCCTGTCAGTAATTGCATCTTTTTACCGACAGGGTGAGAAAGCTTTTAAAACTTAAGGCTTCAATTTAGCCAAAACACTCTGCTTATCTATCTTTTTAGCGGCATAAAGCGAATAAGCACCAAAACGCATTTGATGTGATCTCCCCAACTTTTCCTTAATAAAATCAATAGAGAATTGTTGGGTTAACTTCTTTCCATCCCAACTAAATAATTTCAGATATTGTTCGTTATCCTTCCCTTTTTTATCCCAGTTAGCTAACAATGAAGAGGTGTAATACAAGCGTTTTCCATCCCAGCTTGATGAAACCATGTTGACCTGTGAGCCAATTTTTTGCTCAAAAACTTGTTTGGGGTTAAACGGATCAGATATATCAAAAGCGCGGGTTTTACCATCCATAAAAGTATTGACCCATAACATGTTGTCATCACTTTGTATGGAAATATCAACAGGCAATGGAATTTTGCTAGGATCACCAACATCAGCCACTTCTTTAGTTTGCCACTGACCTTGCTTGTCTTCATAAATTAGCCAGATTTTGGAAGTTAACGCCGTAGTAGTAAAACAATAATTATGGGTTGGATCCCAGGCACAACGAATTTCTAAAGGTGCTCCCGGAACATCCATTACCTTTTTAGGTTGACGGGTATGTAAATCCCATTGTACAACCGTATTTCCAAACCGTTTCATGGCTTCGCTATCACTCAATAGTTTGCCAAAATCCATCATATAATTAGTCCAACCTGTAAAAGATGAAGTGAACATAGCATTACGGCGAGGTAATACTCGAACATCATAGCCATAACCATCAGCATATTTTCCTGATTTGATAGCACCGTTCAAATCACTATCAGTGGGTGTCCAATGAGTAGCGATATATTTTCCTTTATTGCTATATTCCACCAATGCGGATCGTCCACCATGATCCTTATTATTGGATAAACCTGTAATCATCATTCGTCCAGGTAGAGCATAAGTAGTATGAGGTCCCACAACACCCCCACTTTTACTGACAAAATCTTTGATGACTTTGGTTAATACAGGTTTGGCTGGATCCGTATGCACATCAAAAATAAATAGCTTATTAGTATCAAGTCCTCCTGCCCAAAGATATTTGCGGTCATCGGTAAAACCTGAATGATGTGCTTCGTTTCTACCTCCTACCGATAGCGTATTTATTACTTTTCCATAATTTGCAGATTTAGGATTAACAGCGACTGTAACCAACTTATCTTGTCCATCACCCAGACCTTCCATTCCTAATGTCCAGACATAAACAAAATCTTCCTGTCCAGTTATTTTAGCCATATAAGGTGACTGACATGTTTCATCGGCAATGCTGGTAGTGGGGATAATTAAACAAGTAATACTTAAAGCAAACACTTTTAAAGTGTTTTGCCAGATTGGAATAAAATTATTTGGATTTTTCTTCATATCAAATTTCCTCTCAAGTAAAATAAACAATCGTTCCCATGGCTCTGCGTGGGAATTCATTCTTGGACGCTCTCGCGTCCGTGACGCGAGAGCGTCACAAACT
>CAYNRB010000277.1:0-3624 GCA_964399475.1 uncultured Methylomarinum sp. | reverse complement strand
CTACAAAAATCCGATCAACTTCACCTGTAACAGATAATGGATACAACAAAAACATCAATGAATAGATAATGAATAGAAAAAACCCCGTAGTATTGTCTTTCTCAGGCCATGATCCCAGTGGTGGCGCGGGCATTCAAGCTGACATTGAATCCATGGTCAGCCACAAATGCCATTCTTGCAGCATCATTACCGCGTTAACTGAACAGGATAGCAGTAATGTAAAAAAAATCATTCCACAAAAAGCACAAGACATCATTGATCAGGCAACCACTGTATTAAACGATTTCAGGGTCAGAGTTATAAAAATAGGTTTGATTGGAGATTATGAAACAGCCTTAGCCATTCAATCTGTTCTTTTACAATATCCTGATATTCCTGTCATCCTAGACCCTATCTTAGTGGCGGGTGGCGGAACCTCTCTCGCCGACGAAAAACTAATTCAGACTATTGTAGATGACCTGCTCCCCTGTACCACTATTTTAACCCCAAACAGTGAAGAAGCACGAATACTAGCCAATGATAACAATTTAAGTGTCTGTGGACAGACTCTTCTGGATAAAGGTTGCGCCTATGTTTTGATAACTGGTACGCATGAACAATCAGATCAAGACACTCCCGTTAAAAACCAGTTATTCCAAAAATATGATCAGTCTGAATCTTTTCAATGGGACAGGCTACCTCATGAATATCATGGCTCAGGCTGTACTCTTGCCAGTTCAATTGCTGCATTAATCGCCCATGGGCTAGATCCTTTTACCGCCATTCACGAAGCTCAGGAATATACCTGGAATTCATTAGATGCCGCTTATTTGCCAGGGAAAGGCCAATACAATCCTAAACGCCTGTTCTGGATGGGAGATGAACATTGAGATTTCCCTCCAGTGGGATTTACGCAATAACCCAAACCGATGGAAAAACCAGTAATACTATTATAGAAGAAGTCAGCGCGGCATTAAGAGGTGGTATTTCTATCCTTCAATACAGAGATAAAAATCCTTTAGATGCAATTTATGTAGCCAAAGAGTTGGCTACACTTTGCAAGCACTATAAAGTTCCATTCATCATCAATGATAATATAGATTTAGCACTACAAATAGCAGCTGATGGCGTACATCTCGGAAAAGATGACGGAACTATTTTCGAAGCCAGAAACCGTCTGGGCAGTCATGCCATTATCGGAGTATCTTGTTATGATGACCTTGATTTTGCACACAAAGCTGAAGCATCAGGTGTTGATTATGTAGCCTTTGGCCGTTTTTTCCCTTCAACTTCAAAACCGCTTGTAGCTCCCGCACAGATAAAAACCTTACAACAAGCTAAAATACGCCTTAAACTCCCTATTGTTGCCATTGGTGGAATATTACCTGAAAATGGCGGTCAATTATTAAATGCCGGCGCTAATGTTTTAGCAGTAATTGGAGGAATCTTTGAATCCAATCCCCAGTCATCAGTACAAGCCTACTTAAACCTTTTTAATCCATGAAAAACCCACTCAACTGATGTTAATAAATCGTCGTAAATTCATTCAGAAGAATTTTTCACTGCTGGTTTCAGGATTAACTTTCAGTAGCACCCTGCTCTTCCCATCAACTTGCTATGCAAAATGGATTAAAGAAAACTTTAATCTAGGTACCTATGATGAAACCATTACTCGCTTATTTCCGGAAATAGAATTAATAGAAAGCAAAAATATATTTTTCAGTCGCTTACCAAAAACTGCAGAAAATGGAGCCGCTGTCCCTATTAAAGTCAGCACTAAACTGGACAATGTTGAAAAAATTTCAATTTTAGTTAAAAACAATCCTCATCCCTTGAGTACCGAGTTTTACCTTTCTCCAGTTATGGTTCCGCAAGTTTCTGCCCGACTAAAAATGGCTAAATCCAGCGATGTTATCGTAATTGTTGAAGCAGAGGGACAATATTATTTCAAATCGCAATGGGTTAAAGTCACCAAGGGAGGTTGCGGCTAATGTCTAGCATTAAAATCAGAAGCAAACGTCTGGATGGAAATACTCAAATCAGAACACTCATCACCCATCCTATGGATAATGGTCGTTTTAAAAACAAACAGGGTCAATCAATTCCTGCTCACCACATCCAAGAACTCTGGGTTGAACATAATGGGGAAAAGATCATTACTTGCTCCATGGCAGGCAGTATTTCAAAAAACCCTTATTTTGATTTTCTACTCAAAGGTGGAGAAGCCGGCGATAAAATAGCTATTTTCTGGATAGATAATCTGGGAAAAACGGATTTTAATACGCATTTAATCAAATAAAACATTCCAACTTATGATAACGCCGCAACCCAGTTGTTCAGATACCTTCGAATCTGGCTTACTTCCTGTAGACCAGGCTTTAAAAAAAATCCTCTCTGCCCTGCCCTCGCTCAATGAATATGAATGTATAAATATACAAAAAGCCAAAGGACGCACCTTATTTGAAAAAATAACGGCAACATTTAATGTTCCCCAGCAGAATAACTCAGCTGTTGATGGCTATGCATTTATTGCCAACGATGTACCCAGTCAAGGCATTAAATCACTGAAAATAATTGGTTCGGCCTATGCTGGAAAACCTTATACCGATAGTATTGATTCTGGGCAATGTATACGTATTATGACCGGATCTGCAATCCCGAAAAATGCTGATACTGTTGCAATGCAAGAACATATTGCTTTAATTGAGTCGAGTATTTCTATAGACAATCAATTTCAATCGGGTCAAAACATCCGTTTAGCGGGCGAAGATATCAAACAGGGAGATACGATTCTCCAACCTGGAAAATTTATCACGCCCGCCGATATTGGATTAATGGCTTCTTTAGGTATTGCCGAAATTAAAGTCAAAAGAAAGTTAAGAATAGCTATTGCTTCCACGGGTAATGAAGTCGTTAACGTAGGTGATATTCGTGCGAATGACCAACTCTATGATAGCAACCGATACAGCTTGTACGCAGCGCTAGATCGGCCTGATATAGAAATCATCAACTTAGGTATTCTTGAAGATAATCCCGAAAGCCTATTAGAAAGTTTTAATCAGGCCAGTCAAACCGCTGACATGATAATTTCTACCGGTGGTGTTTCAGTCGGTGATGCAGATCATACTAAAACAGCACTACAACAATCCGGACAGATTGATTTTTGGAAAATCGCTATCAAACCTGGCAGACCACTCGCCTTTGGCCAACTAGGAAACAGCGTTTTTTTTGGCTTACCTGGAAATCCAGTTGCGGTAATGGTCACCTATTACCAATTTGTAGTCCCTGCAATAGAGGCGATGCTTGGAATTAAAGACAAAGCAGTTGCTCCCACTCTAAAAATAAAAAGCCTAGAAAACATCCGAAAAAAACCGGGGCGTACCGAAATTGTACGCGCTATTCTGCAACAAGATAATTCGGGTGAATGGACAGTTAAAACAACTGGGAAACAAGGTTCTGGTATTCTTAGCTCAATGAGTTTAGCGAATGCATTCATTATTCTGGAACATGATAGATCATCTGTTAAATCGGGAGAAACTGTCACTGTCCAGACTTTTGCTGGTTTGTTTTAATTTTTCTGAATGTGTTTGTAAGTACCCAAGTATAATTAATTTAACTAAATTTTACGCAGGATTTTTTTTCATA
>CAYNRB010000276.1:0-3627 GCA_964399475.1 uncultured Methylomarinum sp. | reverse complement strand
CAACTATATTACTCCACCTGTTTAGGGGTGGGGAGTCCAATTATCTATTTCTACAACACAGAAGACGGACAAAAAAACAAGTCAAGATTCGGATATTATTAAATCCTCGCTCCTTAGTATAAATTCAGCAATTAAGTTCGTGCAAAGATACTTGTGCGATAAAAAAGGTTTCTTATGGATAGATTAAATAATATTCAAGCTTTTTGTCGAAGTGTTGAGTTAGGTACTTTTGCTGCTGTTGCACGAGAAAAGAATATATCATCAATGATGATAAGTAAATATGTTGCTCAGTTAGAAAGTTCATTAGGTGTGGTTTTGTTAGATAGATCAACGCGGAGTTTAAATTTAACAGAAGTTGGCCAACTCTATTACGATAAGAGTAAGCTGATTTTACAAGAATTGACGGAGCTAGATGAGTTAACATCTCAAATGGTGGGTGATGTCAAAGGTGTTTTAAAAATTAGTGCGCCGATTGATTTTGGCGGAATTTATATGGTGCCTGTTATTGAAGCATACAAAAATCAATTTCCAGATGTCAGAATCACCATGACACTCGATAATAAATATCAAAATTTAAGAGATGGATTGTTCGATATTGTTATATTAGTAACAGATCGACTGGATTTAGGTGTGGTTGCTAGAAAGATTACTGAAACGCAATTGGGAACATATGCTTCGCCAAAATACCTTGAAAAGATGGGCTACCCGGATACTTTAAGCGATTTATCTCAACATCAGTGTCTGCATTTTTTAAATTCTCCTCATGGAGATTTCTGGATTTTTCAAAATCAGGGTAAAGTAAAAAAAATTAAACATAACTGGTACTTTCAAACTAATAATGGCAAAGCCTTATCACAAGCAGCAGCTTTAGGGATGGGGATAGTGCGAGCTCCAAAGTTATCAGTCAATAATTATTTAGAGCAAGGAAAACTGGTTGAAGTCTTACCAAAATATCGGATGAATTCCTTGTCAATTTATGCGACCTATCTGCAAAAACGCTTCTATCCAGCAAAACTTTCTTCTTTTGTTGATTTTTTGTTGAATTATTTCCCTCAAAATATTTGAATAAATAATTGCTGAGGTAATTCGCAGTAAATAAACTACCCATATTGGGCAGGATTTTTGTTTGTCTTTAGTCGTGTAGCAATAGGTGCAGCCAGCTACATAATAATTTATACCCGACTAAAGAAGGACAGAAAGACCGGCAAGATTGGTCGTTTATTTATTGCGACTTGTCTGAGTCTGTTTTTAGATGTTTATAGTTCTTTTAAAAAGATTCAAGTAAGCGTTTTAGTGCGAGACTACCCTCTTTAAATATTGGCCAGCCATCACCCGTTATTACAGTATCTATGCCAGGTAGATTGGCAAGGCGGATTACTGATTGCTGCGCTAAATCAATATTTGAGAGTTTTTTAGCAGGTAACAGACATAGTTCGCCCGCAACGTGACAGCGAATTAAATCACCTGTTATCAAGGTATTATTTTCCAGAATTAAAGCAAGTTCCCCAGGAGTTTTTGAGCCTTCTAGTTGATAAGCCATTAGTCCAGGAACTATCTCTTCATCATCAGAAACCCAACGATCACAAGTTATCGGAAAATTATCTCGTTCAGCAGTGGGGCCGAGTATTTTACCTCCAATGATAGCTGTAATATTTTCTGCATCACGACAATGGTCGCTATTAGTAATAACGATAATACTCACGCCACCTAAAGATTTTAAATGCGTCAGGTCGTGATCTGATAGGGGTAGAGGATCAATTAATATATTACCTGACTCTCGAACCCAGAGTACGCTGTGAAAATCCAGGTTTCGTTCTTGATTAAATTCTGACCAAGCAAATAAGTCATTTCTATGTAGTCGTTTCATTTTGATGATTTTGAAGATTGTTAAAGGCGAGGATTTCCAAAATTTGAGTTATACTTCGCACGGTCACGGATTTCTCGCGGCCGGTTTTTGCCGATAGACTGCGTTGCTGAAACAGTTGCGTAGCTTGCTATACGCCCGTTTCAGAGCCTTGCTATCGACAAAAACCAACTCGCTATAAATTCCGCAACAGTGACCGCGCGAAGTATATATGCGGTTGTTTTCATGTGGCGGTATTTTTTCTGTACAACTCTTCATCCATATTTTTTAGAGTTAGCTGAGAATAAATAAAAAAAGCAAGCTAGAATGTATAAGTTATTTATTCTTCGATCCTAAGTTATTACAACTTTCTTTTCTCTTTGATTGATTCATAAGCTTTTCTTATTTTTTGAGTTTTTTCTTTTGCAAGTATCATCATTTCTTCGGGCAAACCTTTTGCTACTAGTTTGTCGGGATGATGCTGGCTCATTAACTTTCGATAAGCTTTCTTTACTTCACTATCTGTAGCAGATGCTGAAATACCGAGTACCGCATATGCATCTTCCAGAGAATTTTCTGACTGTCTATTCTGGGTCTTGCTATTAAATCTTTGTTGTGCCTGAATTTGTAATTTAATACTCTCAAATTCAAATCTGGAAATACCCAGATGAGTACAGATATTTTGTAAAACAATTTCTTCAGTTTTGTCTAAGATACCATCTGCAAAAGCGGCTTGGATTTGAATTTCCAAAAACATACGAATTAAATGGGTTCGTCTATGACATTCTTTACGAAACTGATCCATCACTTCATTGATGGGAAAATTGTCCGCTTTACCCTGCTGAAACAGATTGATCGCAGTTTTTCGCAATTCATCGTTCAAATCCAGTTCATCCATGATTTGCTTTGCATGATTAATTTCAGCTGTACTCACCTGGCCATCGGCTTTTGCGATATGACCCATTACCGAAAAGGTAGCTGTAAAAAACGCCATTTGAACTCGTTGCTGATCTCCAGGGCTAAGCTGTTCATCTATCTCTAATCCATGTATTCCCTGATCGAATTGATGGCCCAACGAAGCGCCCAGGATTGCTCCTAATGGTCCACCCATTAAAAAACCGAAGGTGCCCCCAATAACTTTTCCAAACCAGCTCATCTTCTTTTCCTATCTAAAAAGAATACTTTATTCGTCTTCTTTTTTGAATTCACCTTCTATTACATTATTTTTTGGTTGTTGATTGTTTTGAAAGGGCGACCCGGCTTGAGGATGTATTAGTTGTTTTTCAATGACATATTGAGCAAATCTTCTACGAATTTGAGGGATCAAGCAGGCAAAGCCCAGTGCATCTGTAAAAAACCCCGGAGTTAGTAGCAAGGCACCGCCTACAAGTAGAATGGGGCCTTCTATCATTTCATAAGCTGGAATTTCACCTCGAGCTAAATTTTCTTGAAATCGTTGAAAAGTTGCAAATCCTTGTTGTCTTAGCAGCCAAGCGCCTAATACAGCAGTAAACACAACTAATAGGACAGTAGGAAAAATCCCCACAATACCACCAATTTGTAGTAATAAGTAGATCTCTACAAATGGAACTACTAAAAAAAACAGAAAAATAATTTGTACAATTTTCATTCAAGCCTCTAGATTATTTCAGAAATATATCTGGCTTAAGATCATCAAACCAGTCTATTTTTGAATATTATATAGTAATGTATTGGAATATATTGTGTACTAAGTACCCAAGTATAATTAATTTAACTAAATTTTACGCAGGATTTTTTTTCAT
>CAYNRB010000275.1:0-3654 GCA_964399475.1 uncultured Methylomarinum sp. | reverse complement strand
TTAAGGTTATTAAAATTACATATATATAAAATTATATAGCTATTTTAGTAATACAATGTATCGGTAGAAAGATGTAATTTAGGTTGATGAGAGCTATGATATCTAGCAAAAATTATGGGGATAATTGAATCGTTAGGAAGGGTTTCGATTAAACTAATCTGGCAAGTAGCATATTCATCTTGATATAGACTTAACTTCCAGAAAACTTTATTGCTGTAAGCTTGATTAGGAATGAGAAGCTATATGGTGTTAAGGAGTAAGTAATGTCCAAAGGATTTACACTAAAGCATAAGAAACGTAAAAGGCTTTTCTAATCTTTTTATCCGTAGTTCCCGTTGTAGCAACTGACTTATAGCGGACTAGGTTTTTAGGTAAGATGAAAGATTAAAAAAGTTGCAAAGTAAACGTACAAGAGATGTTGTTTTTGTACTAGGTTGATCATAGATAAGACCTAAAATAATTATTGTATAAAAAATGTACAATTCAATTTGATTGTTTTTCAGAGTTTAATTGGAAATTAATTTGCATTTTGTGAGATTATTAAGGAACGCGCACAGAATTATATGGTCAACTAGCGCAGAGTTTTTGTTAGAATTTATAGCGCTGCTTTTCAGCATAGTAGCCAACAGGTTAACAGTTGTTATAATGTATAGTAACTAACAAAAATACAAATCAGTTGAAGATGTTATTTAGTGAATGTTTTAAAGTAGCGTTTGCATCACTTGCTGTGAAGTGATATATATTGGTTTATTCACAAAACTTAAGCAGGGGATATTACACTGCAAGTTTAGTTGAATAGTGGTTTCTTTATTTTCAGGCAGTATTTTAGGTGTTTAATATTGTGGTAAAAATTTGTAAAGGAGAGCGAAGTGCGCAATTTAACTAAATTAATAGCGGCTGTATCACTGCTGGTACCTGCTAGTGCTTATCCGTTAGGGATTGGTGATATTAAATTGCTCTCAGCTCTTAATCAGAGTCTTGATGCTGAAATTGCTTTACTTGTATCTGCTAATGAAAGTGTTTCTGATATTATTGTTAAATTAGCAAATCCAGAAAGATTTGACGAAGCAGGTATACCTTGGAATTTCTTTCTATCAAAAATAAAATTTGAGACGATTACAAGAAAAAATGGATCTGCCTTTGTTAAACTGAGTACCAAAGAGGTGTTAAGAGAACCTTTCTTAAATTTTTTGGTAGAAGTTAGATGGGCTAAAGGTACATTATTTCGTGAGTTTACAGTATTGGTTGATCCACCTGTAACCTATATTAATCCCATTATTCCTGTCGTTGATAAAGCAAACCAGACTGTTGAAAACAATAAGGAAGAAATAGTTGCTATCAATGCTGTTGTAGATAATACAACATCTGATGAACAATATGTGCGTACTAATACAAGCGATACCCTTTGGAAAATTGCTCAAACAACAAATACCTATAATGATATATCTATAGAGCAAATGATGTTAGCTATTTATGACGCTAACCCTAAAGCATTCTTTAAAGCCAATGTAAATGCTTTAAAAGCCAATCAATTACTAGATATCCCTGAAAAAGAATACATATTAAAATTATCCAAAAAACAGGCATTAGCAGCGTTTAAAAAACAAAATAATGTCTGGAATGGGCGAGTAAGCAATTTACCAGAAAATGTCCCATCAGCACCTGATTTACCCGTTTCTGATCCAGCTGAAATAAATGCACAATTAGAATTAGAGGCACCTGTTGAAGCAGAAATAACTGAATTGGTTGGTATTACTGGGGATGCCCCTGTTCTTGCTCCATCAAATGATCAACTGGCTGTCAATATTAGCAAGGAAAGTTTGGCCTTACAGGCCAGAATGGAAAAGATGGAACAGCAGCTTGCAATGATGCAAAAAATGCTTACCTTAAAAAATGAACAAATTGCAGTATTACAAACCCAGAAAGGAATTCCAGCTTTACCAGAAACCCTAAAAATTGAAGACAAAAAAATTGCAGCTGAGGTTGATTCAAAACCAGAAGATTCTGGAGTGGCTAAAGTTGATCCACCGGCAACTATAACCAACCCAAAGGTAATATCTAAGCCTAAGCCAGAACCCAAGCCTATTGAAAAGAAGAAGCATGATGGGGTTCTGGATCAAGATCCTATGACATGGGTTTTGGCCGGATTAAGTGTCGGTATATTTGGTTTTATGGGTTGGTTGTGGTGGCGAAAAAAGAAAATTGAGGATGCAACAGATACTGAAAGTATGTTTGCTACAGCAAGTGAAATAACCTTGCCAGATTCCTCCATTGAAGAATTATCCATTCCTATTATAGACGACTCTTCGCTTTATGATGTAGGTACGGTTGGTGAGAGTTCATTTTTAAGTGAATTTACACCCAGTGATTTTGATGCATTTGATATGGATCAAAATGAAGTTGATCCGATTTCAGAAGCCGATGTCTATTTAGCCTATGGCCGCTATCAACAAGCCGAAGATTTAATGCGTCAAGCTATTCAGGATCAACCTGACAGAGATGAATGCAAATTAAAACTTCTTGAAATATTTTATTCCAATGAAAACAAAGATTCTTTTGAAAAATATGCTAGTGAACTGGTAGATTCTGGAAAACATAATGATTTATCATTTTGGGATAAAGTCGTTGAAATGGGAGCTGAACTAATTCCTGGATCTTCTTTATTTACAGAACAAGTGGGAGAAAAAGCAAGTTTTGACGCACAGGAGTCGTCAAATGAATCTGCTTTAACAGAAAATATTGAGAGTCTTGATGATGCTCCTCAGAAAGTTGATGAAACAATTGATGATGTCGGTTTTGATTTGTCCGTTTTTGATGGAGATAAAGTTGAGCCGAAAGAGGAATCAGAGGAGCAAACTGATAATAGTGCTCTAGAATTTGATTTGAGTATGTTTGAGGTTGATGACAAGGTTGAACATTCGGCTGATATTACTGATACAGATGAATCTTCTTTTAAATTAGCAGAGACAGAAAACATTTCTCTAGAAGATGATTTACGTATAGAAGAAACAAGTGAAATAGATGGACTTGAATCAATTGATTTTAATGCGGAAGCAGAGTCAAATAATCTAACTATTACAGATAGTGATTTATCCCCAGTCAAAGAAATTCAAGATGATTTAGAAAATATTGACCTTACTCTTACAAGTGATTTGGCAAATGTTGATGCTTTTAATACAGAAAGCAATGAAATTTCACCAGTCATCGAGCCTGAAAAAATAGATGACTTTAGCTTTGATTTTGATTTAGAGAGTCCTCCTTTAGCTACTGATTCAGTCGATGAGTTTAATTTAGATGTATCAGATTTGACAGATATGGATGAAATGGAAACAAAAATAGACTTGGCTAAAGCATATATTGATATGGGTGACAGTGAAGCGGCACTGAATATTGTCGAGGAAATTATTGAAAAAGGTAGCTCAGAACAAAAACAAGTTGCACAAACTATTATGGAGCAAATAAAACAATAATTGTAAGGGGGGAGAGTATCCTAGGATAGGGGAGATGGAAAAATAATCATCCAATCTTGCTTGCTGGTCTTTTTGTCCGTCTTCGATCATGCAACAATATTCACATAGCTTGCTATGCGCCTATTGCTACACGACCAAAGACAAACAAAAATCGTATCCACTATAAAACCCAGGGCAACCGTCA
>CAYNRB010000274.1:0-3688 GCA_964399475.1 uncultured Methylomarinum sp. | reverse complement strand
CATCAATGTAGCCTGGATGGAGCGTAGCGGAATCCGGGGTCAGTCGATCATTCCTATATCCAGGCTACTCGTTAATTCAATGTTAGGGACAGTTGCCCTGGGTTTTAGTGTGGATACGATTTAATGATAATATTTTTCTCACATTACTCCTAGATCACAAAAAAAAGGAGTAGCAGCTAAAGCCTTGCACTGAAAGTGCATAGTTTTAAACTAGCGATATGAGACAATAAAATCAAGTATTTCATTAATCTCTGGAGCCAAGAAATTACCCGAACTCTTTGGCACATTTGTATTTAATGGGTTTTGAGCTATTTATACTCTAGTTTTCATTAATGCGATCTATTCGGGTAACCTTAATTCTACAACGCGTTGTAAATCAGACTCAGCTAACAGATGTCTGTATAATCAGCTCCATTTTCTAGTTCAGTAACAATTTCTCACTCATTCCCAATCACCTTTGTTGAAATAAATTCACAATTGTAATATTCAATCACGCCGATTATCCTAGAAAAATCAGTTGGGCGCAGATTTATAGTGCAAGCCATTGGTTTCACAGCGCTTTGAAAATATCTAAGCCTCACCCATTCGCTTAGGCGAGTATTTTTTTGAAGTACTGTTGAATCAATAGTTTATGCTAGAAACCGTGATCCAACAGATTTATCTAGGATTATAGCTACACTGCCGCAAGATATGCCGAATACAAAAAAAACTTTACATAACTCCAAATTTGAACAACTCAAAAAATTGCGTACCGCATTGGCAATATCTCAAGGTACGGTATTGTTGTCGACCTTAAGAACCGAATCAGAAGCCACGGTTTCTCATGATCAAAGTAAACGGGTTACTTATCTGACTGAACTATTTTTACGAATCCATCGTGAAATATTTCACCATTGGAAAAAACAAGCCACTGTGGGTCATCGTCCTGGGGCAATGCCTAATGCAACTAAACGTAAGGAATTTCGACTGATTATTGAAAAACTAGTTCTCGAGGGTGAAAGTAATGATGAAACTGCTATTTTTGATAACAATGGTTTTGTATTCAAAACAGATAATATAGCAGAAAGATTGGCTGATTTTTACTACACCATGCGTAGTATCCGACCTTTTTCATATGGTAATAGAATTACCTTGGATTTTTTTATGACGGCTTTGGGGAAACTTCCTGCATTTAAAGGCGTTTACGAACAAGGTATAGATTTTAGACGATTGAAAGCGATAGATACAGTTTTTTTACATGACCCCTTGAGTAGTTATCGATCAATAATCAAGGCTTTTGAACATGCTCTGGATCCATCACGCAATATGAGCCTGATAAACCTTGCCAATGATTATGGAAAATGGCCCGAAAATAAAATCTTTGTCTCAGGCGTTCCTTTTCTTTCTCATACGACTGACGAAGGCATTTTATGTCTAGTCTTAGTTAATGGTGGATTAGTTCCTCTACATGAAATTGAAAATAAAATTTTCAAAGTTGGAAAACAGTTTGCTGATAACCCTGTTAATGCTTCTGAACACCTCATTGGCTTCTTACCAGGAACAGAGTCATTACGTACTGCTGATAAAACAGAAATTGATGGCATAGCTATATCCCAAAACAAACCCCCTCCCCTGTTCTGCCTGGATGTCAATGTTCTGACCAGTTTACGCTCTCCCAGTCACACTGAACTGATAGAACTGATCGAACAATGCGTAGGCGATGAATATAATATTTTTAACCTAGCAGATAATAAAGAACTAAAATTAAATTTATTAACAGCAGCAAAAGGTGAAGAACGACTGATAAGATCTGTTGAAATTGCTTATACTCGTTTAAGTAAAATAAAAAAGATACTAGATGATGAACTTGAAAATATTTTTGAAGGCAAAAAAACCGTAACCCATCCACAATTATTTATGAGTATGGGAGGTGCAGGCTCGGGGAAAACTGCCGTTGAAGAAATTGCTGAAGCGCATTGCGGTGAAAATTTTGTTATTGCTTCACTGGATGAATTTCGTAAAATCAGCGATCTATATAGCGTATTAACAGCAGCAAATCATCACAGTGACGATTATGTCTATGTTGATCCCTTTGCCAAACGACTACGACAGATGGTAGCGGATCAAGCTAGAAAATTGCGTATCAACATTCTCTATGATGGCACTTGTATCCCTTATTTTCCTCGTTATTTTAAATTGGTCGAACAGTTTAAGGCTTCGGGTTTCCGTACGCAAGTGACTGCAGTTGATGCCTTTATTATTAAGCCCAAAGGCCGTGAAGAAGAATTACTTAGGTCAGCAGTTATTAGTAGTGTAAAAACCCGCTTTCAACAGACTGGAAGAGCGTTGCCCTGGGTTATTACGGTTGATAAACATATCCGCGCACCACTTGAGTTTTTAACGGCTCTTCGTCACCAATCTCTAGAAAAAATCTCATTGTTTGCCAATGATGGCGAAAAAGATAAGCACTATCTAGTGGCAGAAAGCTTTTCTTTTACAGATCTCGAAGTCCAAAATATGCAACAACATCAGTTAGCAGGAACACTGCTAGAACATTTTATGTTATTGATTAAGAATCATGATGACTCTGTGCTAAAAAAACTGGCTAAAGATGAGCTTAAATTTGAAGCCTTAATTAACAGAAACCCAGCGTTTAATGAACAGAATGTTGCTTATCTAATTTATAAAAGCAGATACGGAAACCGAGTGTTATTAATTTATAATACCCACCGCATGGTTGACTTGATAGAAAAGAAACAATTAAATCCTAATGCTTCAGGTGAAACTGGGCTATTGCATAAACCTGAATCACTTGCATTTGATGTAGACCCTTTATCTAAAAAACCCTGGAGAAAAAGATTGCAAGGTTCGGCTGTTTGACTTAACAAACTTATTTCGTACTCACTCCGCTCTCCTTAAGAGGAATACTCACAATTAGCATCCATCAATTCAATTTTGCTTTATTACTAGCTCTTCTAGTATTATCAGCTCTGTCATATAATAACTGGCATCACAATTTAGGAGATTAAAATGATAAAAACACCAATGCTATTTTTAATAATTGTAAGTATGCTTCTATCGACTGGCTGTAATCACTATTATACTAGTGGCCCTGATGATGAAGATCTGGTTGAGGTTAGTTATGATGCCGTAACCGACTTACTGAATAATTTAAAACAACCCTTACCCCCACAGAGTCTGATTGTTATTAATTCATTAGTCAACGTAGATAACTTGAGTCAGAAATTCTCTTTTGGGCGTATTGTTTCAGATCAAATATCCTCTGCATTTCACAATGCGGGTTATGCAGTGAAAGGAATGGAATTACCCACAGAAATTTTTGTTAAAAATGATGCGGGAATATTAAATCTTTCTGAAGAAAGTAAAAAGGCGCTCACTGAAATCGATGCAAAAGCAATTGTTATCGGTAGTTTTGCACCCGGTAAAGAGAATGTTTATATCTCTTTAAAGGTTGTAAACATTGCAAATGAAAAACTGATTGCTACTACTGACTTTTCAGTACCAATGGGTCCCGATACTAAAGTTCTTTTAAGACCCAAAAAATAGTTCTTTATGCGGGTACGCTATCTCTATTGGATTGATAGGTAGTTAAAATAAAAAGTGGTCATTCCCAAAATAGTATTTCGGGAATTCACTGTTAAGTACCCAAGTATAATTAATTTAACTAAATTTTACGCAGGATTTTTTT
>CAYNRB010000273.1:0-3703 GCA_964399475.1 uncultured Methylomarinum sp. | reverse complement strand
AAATGAATTTGATTAAGAGCGTGATTAAAAGTTTTTTTGCATCTATCAAAGTAACAGTTGAATTTAATACTCAGTTCAAGTAAGTTTGTAATCGAATATTGAATTAACCTCGGAGGTAATATGAAAAATTTGAATGTCTTGATGTTATTAACCCTGACCGCTTTTAGTACCCAAGCATTATCTTATGGAGGCGGTGGAAGCAGTAAAAAATGCGCTAAACCTAAGTTCAGTCAATTTACACCGGCACATTTATCTGATGTTTCATCGCAATCAGAATTTTCATTTGTGACTTCTGCTTCAACCAACTCGTCTAGCATTAAAGTGACCGTAAAAAAACAGGCGGTGGATGTTACCATTAACAAAACTAATTCGGGCTATTTTATTACAGGGAAGCTTCCAGAATCTTTGAATAATACCTATGCCAGAATTGCTATTCAAGCTAAAGGTACGAATAATTGTGCGGGTGGAGATGGTTGGCTTTTAAAAATTTCAGATTGAAATAGTAGTACGGCAACTTGCAATAGCGAGTTGCCTTAAGTTTGCATCCGAAAAATAATGTCAAAAATATTGATTGTGGGTTGTGGTGATATTGGTTGCCGTTTAGCAAAAATATTATCTGCTCAAGGTCATGATGTTCTAGGTGTAAAAAGAAATCCTCTGAAATCTGAGCATAAAAATATAAAATTTCTCGCCCTGGATATCAATAAATCCGAAGATCTGGATCATTTGAATCTGGATTTTTCGACGGTTTTTTTTATGCCTACGCCAGATTTTAGAAGTCGTGAGAGCTATGAAAAAATTTATAGTCATGGTCTTGAAAAATTGTTAGTGTTTTTTTCTGGAACCAAACAGCCTCCCCATTTTTTCTTTATTTCTTCAACCAGTGTTTATGGACAACAACAAGGCGAATGGATAGATGAAAACTCGCTAACGGAGCCAGAAAGGGAAACCGCGCAAGTTATCGTTACTGCTGAACAATTAATCTGGCAGTACAATCCGAAAAATACAGTGGTTCGATTTTCGGGTATCTATGGTTTAGGCCGTTCTCAACTTTTGAAAAAACTTGAGTCGAAAAACAAAATTCAGAATACGCCCCCTTATTTCACCAACCGGATACACCAAGATGATTGTGCAGCCGTATTAGGCTTCTTATTCAATAAGTTGCTCAATGGTGAACAAATAGAGCCTTGTTATTTAGCTAGCGATGATGACCCAGCTACGATTTGGGATATATTAACTTGGTTAGCAGTGCAAACCGGAAAAGCATATCCTCAGGCACTAGATAAACAAAGTGCTAGCAAACAAAATAAACGCTGTCGAAACACCCGACTCAAACAATTAGGTTATCGGTTTATCTATCCAGACTATCGTGCTGGCTATCAATCGGTATTAAAAGAATATACAAATGAATGAGTGACAATTGTTTGCTTGTTTCGTTGAGAAATTAGAATAATGCTATACTCTAGTTTTTTATTAGGTTTGAATTGACGAATAAAATACTGGCTAGTCATTCCCGAAGTCTCTTATCGGGAATCCACTGGTATCAATGCATAAATTTCTGAAAAGAGCATGCAGGAATGACAAACTGGAAATTCACCCGTCAATTAAACATACAATAGAATCTTTATGTTCTGATGAATAAAAATATACCCATACAATTTGTTCTGGTTAAATAATTAGAACAACTGTAGAGTGGGCTTCAGTCCGCCAGATATAGCAGTATTGATAGGAGAAAAATGCCGTTTTTTTTCTAATACAATCCTGACTGTCCAACAACTTTTAAAAAAACTATAAATAAATTTATGAAAAAATTAGGACTCCTATTGATGCTACTGCCAATCCTGGCAATAGCTGAACCCTGTGCAGATTTGTTGAATTTTAAAATGAAAGGTTTAAGATCAGCCGAACAGGTAGATTTTTGCAAAGACTATCAAGGCAAGGTCATACTCGCAGTTAATACAGCTAGTACTTGCGGCTTTACCCCACAATTTAAAGGTCTAGAAGCACTTTACAAAAAATATAAGGATAAAGGCTTAGTAGTTTTAGGCTTTCCTTCAGGTGATTTTTTTCAAGAATTTGATACCGCAGAAGAAACAGCGAAAGTTTGTTATGTTAACTATGGCGTTACCTTTCCTATGTTTGAAAAAAGTGCTGTCAGAGGTGAGGATGCCAACTCGTTTTTTCAAAAATTATCCAGCTTAGCTGACACTAAACCCAAATGGAATTTTTATAAATTTTTGATTGGTAGAAATGGCACTTCAGTAGAAGCTTTTTCCAATTTCACCGAACCGAAAGAACTAGAGTCTAAAATTGAGGCTTTGCTTGATTCGAAATAATACTAAGCTCATCAGTATGATGGGTGAAAATTACCCTCCTCCCCACTGATTCGTAGGCTGGGTTAGCTTTTCGAGAAAAGCGAGAAAACGTAACCCAGCTTTTAGCAAGATAAGCAAAAAAAGTATCCACTATGTGTTACAGGGTAAAAATAATTATAAAAAAGATAGGCAAAAAATCTTGACATGATTTTTGTGAAAAAAACTATTTTCGCTGCTTCACACAAAGTGCTTTATTCGCCCAAAATGTGATTACGTAAAGCCTCTATAAATCACTTTTTCAACGCCTAATTAATTGGCCGTTTGCTCAAAAAAGAAATCGCACATACTTCATTGTAGGGACAAAAAAACGTCCTAAAAAACCTGTGATAAAATATTCTATCTTAAATAATTTGATAGGATTCAGTCGATTGAATAAAATTATACTTCAGGAGGGTATAGAAAAATACACGTAAAAATAGCCTCTCTGTCTAATCCTGACGAAACAAAAATATTCAGGGAGTTACTTAACTTTTTGAACAGCTTCTTTCGAAAATGAAGCATTGAAAGAAGAAAACCAATCGCTAAAAGATGAGCAGAGGAAACCCACTATCAAAGCTAACGCAAACCAAGACTTTCTCAGATTAAAATTGATAGAAAACAGGTTGTCTCATTGATAAATCTATTCTACCCGAAGATGCTATCAATAAAGGCTATTCAGATACGCATTCAAAAGCAATCCCCAATTTAAATAGTTTCTCTTTATACGTCACGGCGAAAATAATTGGGAAACTTCAGCCAGACTATTCATGCATTTTTGTTAGCAATGACAATATTTGAAATATTTTCTTCTCGCCTTTGTTTGATTTTCTTTTCCATTCCTTTACTGGTACTTATCCATAGTCAGCAGTTTTGCTAGCGCCTCTGTAATTTTCATTTCTACTTTTTCATCAATCTCATTAGTTTTATAGATCCTTTCTAATAATGCTTCTGTTACCAGGGCTTCTTTTATCCAGCGTCTGGTCATGCGGTAACTAGTGGCTAATTTAACCATTTCACCCGTTTCTGGATGTCGTATGCTGCCTGTTGGAATTTTGGCCTTGGCTACTTTTGTTTTTATTGTTACTTTTGTTACTGCTTTTGGTTTTTTTGCGAGTGGCATTTTTTTCGTGGTAATTTTAACTACCGGTCTTTTATCTGTTTTATTCGCAATTTCAGGAATATTAACCTGAGGTTTTAGAGCAATAGGATCTTCTTTTTTGCTTTGTTTTTTAGAATAGTCGCTATGCAATAAATAAGTTACATAAAGAATGATAAATATAAAAATTATTTCTGCCATAATCTTTGCTCTGTTTTTTTTCTTTTATAAATTAGTCAAGTAAAGGTTCATC
>CAYNRB010000272.1:0-3703 GCA_964399475.1 uncultured Methylomarinum sp. | reverse complement strand
TAAGGTTCATATATTAATACTAAAGTCAATATTTTTAGAACGGTTTCGCCGTGGGCAACTACTCATATGGATTGCGGTGCTGCACAGAATGTGGTATTAAAAAAGTGTCGATCTGCTACTTCGGCACAGTTATGCCACTCATTTACTGGAACAGGGGTTAAGTCTTCGCCACATCCAAGGAATCTTGAGGTATGCCAGCTCCACAAAACCACATTAAGAGAGAAATAGACGGATTGTATTTTGCCCAACATGTTTCGCACAATTCATGCCTATTCCAGACGGTGTGATTACAACTGCCAGAGATGGTGGAAGTTTAAGCGAGAGGCAGGAGCCGAAGCTTCCATCCTCTTTGTCATTTTATTATTCCTGAAGGGGCTATTAATATGGCGACGCAAGCCAACTCCACGCATAGTGGTTAATCTATATTCTAACTTTGTGAAGTAACCTAATGAGGTGCCGCATGTGTTAGTAGCGCAAGCACGGTTCTGCGAGGAACCTGGTACCTTGATGATGAATAGCAAAATCGTTTACGATTATGTCGTATCCATGTCTGGAGGTACACAGATCTACTCTAGGGTCTTTCTCTAGTGAATCCATTGTTAGTTGGGGGCAAATAAAAACCTTGTGTCAGTTGCCGAACTTATTTCTTACTCGTTCCTAAGTTGTTTCACGAAACAGGCCTAAAAATAAATTGACTGATAAAATAAAAATACCTAAAAATAACCCCGTTACTCCAATATAGGTGAATAGTTGGGTAATTAGTGCCTGAACGGAAATTCCTTAAGCCTTTAAATATAACGGCTACAGCGATTAATTTCATTTGAAGATTTTTATAAAAATATCAATATTGTCATGATTTGCAGAATATTGGTTTTTATTTGAGATAATTTCAAAATCTTCAAATCATTATTATCTATAGAACTCTTGACTGGCAAGGCTTTCAGCATTACCGTTCAGACACTAATTATGTGATGATGTGCGGCACTTCTCCCAATTCTAGGTGCAAGTATAAACAGGGTGAGAGCCATGATAGAGGATATAAACCACCCAGACCAATCAAAATGGATGATAATTTTTTTAAATTGTTTTATAGAGATGAAATAATATTCAGTAGAATAAGCCCAATTGAAAATGCTGATATGCCCGTGGCATGAAAATGAGTTCGTTGTGCATATCGCCATATTTTGCTTTTACTTTTGGTATCATACACTTCAGGATGAGGTTCAACACCCTCAGAGATATATGTTTTTACAGAATCTTCGTCAACACCACCAGAAATAATCCGATTTTGATGGTATTAATTTCTTCATTCATATTTTTTCCTTAGTGAATTTACAGGAGTGAGAACTGCTAATATTTTTTAATGAATCGCTTGAATAATATACTGTGCATGCTGATATACTTCTCACGGTCACGGATTTTTAGCGGTCGGTTTTTGCCGATAGACTACGTTGTTGAAACAGTTGCGTAGCTTGCTATGCGCCCGTTTCAGCGCCTTGCTATCGACAAAAACCAACTCGTTATAAATTCTGCAACCGTGACCGCGCGAAGTATAGTTGCCAATAGAAATTTTTAATCATGATTATTCTAGATAAAAACCCACTGTTTGTTCTATTCCATCATCATATAGAGTTGAGAGTAAGGCCTGATTCAGTGCTACAAATATTTTACCGCTAAACTGACTACCCAGTATAATTGATCAATTTTATATACGGTTGCTACATCATGTCTAAGGACAGTTTCTCTACACTTGCCATTTCTGCTGCACAAATATCCAATTTAGATTCTCTTGGATATAAAAAAATGACACCTATTCAAGAACAAGGTTTACCTTATGTTCTACAGGGTAAAGATCTTATAGCCAAAGCAAAAACAGGGAGTGGTAAAACTGCGACTTTTGGAATTGGCTTATTAGAAAAGATTAATCCTCGCTTCTTCGGTGCTCAAGCATTGATTTTGTGTCCTACCAGAGAATTAGCTGATCAAGTGGGGAAAGAGTTGCGTAAATTAGCGCGTAGTATTCCGAATATAAAGCTTGTGTTACTTTGTGGAGGTAAACCTTTTGGATTCCAAAAAGCTTCGCTTGAACATGGTGCACATATTATAGTCGGGACACCAGGGCGTATTCAGGATCATTTGAATAGAGAAACCTTAAATCTGTCTGGCTTACAGACTTTAGTGCTGGATGAGGCTGATAGGATGTTGGATATGGGGTTTTCTGAAGTTATCAATGAGATTATTCAGCAAACACCTAGAACACGACAAAGCTTGCTGTTTTCTGCAACCTATCCAGATTCCATTCAACAATTGTGCAATTCTATTTTGACCCAGCCTGTCACGGTCAGTGTAGATTCAGAGCATCAAAGCAATGTAATTGAACAGTCATTTTATCAAGTCAGTGGTAATCAACGTGACCGGGCATTACTGTCATTATTTCAACATTATCAGCCAGCAACAACGCTGGTATTTTGTCATACCAAAAAACAATGTGATGAGGTTGCCGTTTTATTAAAGCAAAATAAAATTGAGGCGTTGGCAATTCATGGTGATCTGGAACAACGGGATAGGGATCAAGTGTTAGTTAGGTTTGCTAATCATAGTTGTTCAGTATTAGTTGCGACTGATGTTGCTGCTCGCGGACTGGATATTAAGTCTTTACAGGCAGTGATTAATTATGAGTTACCACGAGATCCTGAAATTTATGTGCATAGAATAGGCCGGACAGGCAGAGCGGGAGAAACAGGCATTGCTTTAAGCCTTTATACACATTCTGAACAAAGAAGGCTGGACGCGATTGAAGCCTACCAGGATAAACCCTGCCAATCTTTAGATTTAAGTCACTTAAAACGGGATGCCAGTTTTAGCCTAAAAGCTCCGATGGTAACGCTTCAATTTAATGTTGGGCGGAAAAATAAAATTCGTCCTGGCGATATTTTAGGTGCTTTAACTGGAGATGCAGGATTGTCTGGATCACAAATTGGTAAAATAGATATTTTTGATGTTTCTAGTTATGTTGCAATAGAGCGAGGCTTAACTCGGCAAGTGCTTGATTATTTTCTTGATGGAAAAATTAAAGGCCACAAAGTAAGAGCTAGAGGTATTTAGATTACCTTGAACCTAGAAAAATCAGTTGGGCGCGGATTTATAGTGCAAGCTATTGGTTTCACAGTGCTTTGAAAAAATCTTAGCCTCACCCATTCGGTTAGGTGGGATTTTTTTGAAGTGCTGTGGAATCAATAGTTTGTGCTAGAAACCGTGATCCAACTGATTTATCTAGGTTGAATGTTTGAATAATATGCATTTTGATTGAATGCAAAGCATTTACCAAGGTATATAAATGGAACAACTTTGTCTAGATGACTTGCCAGAAGATTGGGTAAAGTTGTTGAATAAACAACATTCAAGTCCTGTGGAAATAGCCTTGCTATGTAGTGGGTTTAGAGTAGATGAAAATATTCAAGAAGAATTTGTGGGCATGTTACAAGGTCAGGCAAATCAATTATGTTATTTAAGAGAAATACAAATACCTATTAAGATTTTTGAAGATTTGTCCAATCATGGTTTTCCATTTAAACTTGAACACAGTTATAGGCACGATAGTTGTCAATACAAAGTTGAAGAAATGTTATGGTTTTTAGTCTCTAGCCAAAACACACAGGGTATTCCTGCATTGTTGATTGAACGAATTAATCAGAAATATAGT
>CAYNRB010000271.1:0-3724 GCA_964399475.1 uncultured Methylomarinum sp. | reverse complement strand
CTATTTATTGTTGGAAACCACCTTATGTTTAAGTCTTATTTGGTATTTCCCTATCTACACTTATGATTGCGAATTACTAGATAACATCTCTTCGGCATGTGCTAAGGTGTTTTCTGTGATTTTAACTCCGCCCAACATTCGTGCAACTTCTTCAATTCTATCTTTTTTACTGAGCAATGTTACTGTTGAAGAAGTCGTTTCTGCCTGGTCTTTTTTGACAAATAAATGTTGATGAGCTTGAGCTGCAACTTGAGGTAAGTGGGTTACACACAAAATCTGGCGATTATTGCTCAGACTACGTAATTTTTGCCCGACAATTTCTGCTATTCCACCACCAATTCCAGAATCAACTTCATCAAATATCATAGTAGGTGTTGATTTGTCAGTGCTTGTGGTTACCTGTATAGCTAGACTGATTCGCGATAACTCACCCCCGGATGCCACTTTAGCTAAGGGTTTGGCTGGCAAGCCGGGATTAGCACTCACCAGAAATTCAATTTTATCGTTACCAGAGGCTTTAGGCTTTTCATCTTTGTCATAAACTACAGTAACTAGAAAATCGCCCTGAGGCATGCCGAATTCCTTAATCATTTTTGAGATTCTTTCTTGCAGTTTTATTCCATTTTGGCTACGTTTTTTAGAAAGATTTGCGCTAATATTTTTGTATTCAAGTAGTAATTTTTCTGCTTCTTGAGTTAATATTTCAATCCGTTCATTGCTATGGGTAATATTACTAAGTTGTTGTTCCAAGTCGGAGACTAGTTGTGGCAGTTGTTCAGGTTTGATTTTGTGTTTACGGCTGATATCTTGAATAATGCCCAGCTGATTTTCTAACCAGATTAAACGTTCTGGATCGGCTTCCTGAATTTCCAGAAATCGACGTAGTTGTGTTGATGCTTCTTCGACCTGTATCTGTGCTTCATTGAGAAGCTCACTTATTTCACCAATTTCCGGTGCAAACTGTGCTAAATCTGTTATTGCAATGACACTATGATTTAATATTTGGTTTACTGACTGCTGTTCACTTTCATATAGACTGTCAAGTTGCTGTTGACCTTCATGGATAATGTGTCCAATATTCGCTAATTTATTGTGTTCTTCAATAAGTTTTGAATAATCGAAATTATCGGTATCAAGTTGTTGTAATTCTTCTAATTGATAACGGAGTAACTCTTCGCGCTCAAGTTTATCGGTACTTGCTATGATTAAATCATTCAATTCATGATTTGTTTGTTTCCATGTTTGATATAGTTCGGTCAGCTGGTTTAATAGTTTGTGATTACCGGAAAATTTATCCAGCAAGTGACGTTGTTGGTCTTTATCTAATAACGTTAAATGTGCGTGTTGTCCATGAATTTCTACTAATAAAGTACTTAGTTTTTTTAATGTGTGAAGTGTGACGGGGCGATTATTAATATAGGCTTTTGAACCTCCATCTTGGTTAACAATACGCCGGATAAAACAGTTCTTATCATCATTTAGATCATTGTCATCTAGCCATTGTTTTGCTAGCGGCGCATCATTTAAATCAAAGTCTAAATTAATTTCAGCACGTTTGGCATTAGGTCGAACATAGCCAGAATCGGCTCTATCACCTAATGCCAAGCCTAGAGCCGTTAATAAAATTGATTTTCCTGCGCCTGTTTCGCCTGTGAGCACAGACATACCTTGTGCCAGGTTAAGATTTAGTGTTTTTACAACGGCTAGATCAATTATATTGAGATTTAGTAACATGTTAAATCAAAGGGTCTCTATTGGAAATATTGCTGGTTGTGGAATCATGAATCAGATGGATTAAAGTCAGAGTTCGAGGTTGAAATATACTTCGCACGGTCATCATAAGCATTAAGTATTATAAAATTAATTGGTGTCAATTGGGTATCCACCACTCCAATTTAGTTTTTTTCTCAGAATATTGAAATAATCGTGGTCTTCAGGGTGAAGTATATTGATAGGTTGTTGTATTTTATTAATTATAATTTTATCGCTAATTAAAACTTCAGGTATTTCTAGATGATCACAACTAACTAGAGCATTTATTTGTTTAGTCTGTAGAAAACTAATTTCTATTTCTGACGAATCATCAATGACTATAGGTCTGTTAGATAAGGTATGAGGGCTGAGTGGCACCAGAACAAGCGCATTTAACGAGGGGTGTATAATTGGCCCGCCAGCAGATAAAGAATACGCTGTGGAGCCGGTGGGTGTGGAAATAATGAGGCCATCAGAACGTTGCGAGTTTAAATAAACACCGTTAATATGCGTAACAATTTCAATCAGGCTTGGCGTTCTCCAGCGATGGATAACCACTTCATTGACTGCCTTTTCTTCGGTAATGACTTTGTTGTTACGTACAATTCTAGTGTGTAAAAGATAGCGTTTCTCTTGTATAAAATTCCCGTTAAGAATACTGTCTAACCTGTCGATCATCTGTTCAGGAGAAATATCGACCAAAAAGCCTAGCCTTCCGAGATTAATACCCACTAATGGAATGTCATAATCTACGATGGCTCTCATTGCCGTTAAAAAAGTACCATCACCGCCAATGGCAATGAGTAAATCACATTCTGAACCTATAATATTTATATTACAGTTTTGTATAGACTGATTTTTGAGTAATTTCGAGGTTTTTGAGTCGATAACAATTTTGTAGCATTTTTTTTCTAAACTTTTTACAAGCTGGAATACTGTATTTACAATCCGTGGATCGCTATATTTTCCAATAATTCCAATGGTTTTAAATTGATAATGCATTGTTATAGTCTATGAAAAAAAGTGAAATTCAAATACTGTTGTTATTTATACCTGCACGGACACCAATAGGCCGCGTTGCTGAAACAGTTTCGGACAAAGCTTCCGCTCCTGTTCACGCCTCTTACTTAGGTGGTTTCCAACAATAAATATGCCAGAATTGCGTAGGATTTTTATTTCTGATTAAACAATCTCAAGAGGCGCATAGTTATTCTACGTAACGATTGAGATTGTTTGATCAGGAACAAAAAGACAAGAAAGTTTGGACTATTTATTGTTGGAAACCACCTTACTATCCATGGTAAAAACTAACTCGCTATAAAATCCGCATCCGTGACCGTGCGAGGTATATTTGAGAATAGAAAAATTAGTTCTAACTATACAGTAAATTCAGCATGTTTTAATTCAAACAGTGTCAATAATTAAAATTTTAATAAAAAAAGATTTGGCAAACAAATCTAAAAAAATTATAATGGGCAGTTCAACGGAGCCTGATGCTCCATCCTTGCTTTACCATTTTGGTGCTCAGAATGGAAAGCTTAACCGAAAGGAAAATATATGCGACATTATGAAATTATCTTTTTAGTGCATCCAGACCAGAGTTCTCAAGTTCAGGCCATGGTAGACCGCTATAAAGCCACTATTGAAGATGCATCCGGAAAAATTCACCGTCTTGAAGATTGGGGGCGTAGGCACTTAGCTTATCCTATCAAAAAAATTCATAAAGCGCATTATGTGTTAATGAACATAGAATGTAATCAAGAAACTCTGGATGAGCTGGAAAGTGGTTTTCGCTTTAATGATGCTATCTTACGAAGCATGACGCTGGTTAGAAAAGAAGCTATAACTGAAATGTCTTCAATTGCTTCTGCTAATGCAGAAGAACAAAAAGCGACTGAAACTAAAGCCGCTACAAAAGAAGTTGAAGTTAAAAAAGAAGTTGAAGTAAAAAAAGAAGCTGAAGTAAAAAAAG
>CAYNRB010000270.1:0-3734 GCA_964399475.1 uncultured Methylomarinum sp. | reverse complement strand
AAATAAAAGCTTTAGGCTATAGTGTGTCCGTTAGTTGATATTTGGCTATGGTAAGAGCTTGAGCTAAAGAAAATGCTAACGCTGCACCGAGAGTGCTAAAACATATTTTAGCACTCCAAAAACGTCAGCTATTAAATAAACTACGCTAGACCTGATAGGGTGAACTTTCCAATAAACTTATTATTTGTCTATCGGTTTTCATGTTCACAATGTAGTCTGAATTAGATTTTTTTCAGCCAGTAATTTATCAATCTATGACCTGGCTCTCAAATTATTTATTGTTCCTTAGATCTATTCGATGTTTTTACAAAACCTTTTTGATTAAACTCAAGGATTTTAAGTAGGAACAAACTAGCCAAGCATGACTAACAACAAACCCTCGCCACTGACTATTTTTCAAACTGCTGATTTAATACTAAAACATAAGGTAGAAAGTCTGGAGGTTATTCCTGCTGTCGCACTAAAATTATTACGCTTGACCAATGACGAAAACTCCAGAGTCACTGACTTATCTCAGATAATAGAGACTGAGCCAACTTTAACCGCAAAAGTATTAGGTAATGTAAATTCGGCTGCATTTGCTCTAACGCATAAAATAACCTCTATCAAACGTGCGGTAAATATACTTGGTTTTTCTGCTGTTCGTCAAATGACGTTAAACCAATTATTCTACAAAAAACTGATTCAGCACAGTAACAAACATGAATTTGACCCACTTTTTTTCTGGCAACATTGCTTATTTGTTGCCTCGTTAAGTCGGGCGATTGCCATTGCAATTAAACATAAGGATCCTGACTCTATCTATACCGCTGGTTTGCTGCACGATATCGGAAAGATTGTTTTGGAATCCCATGGAAAAGTCAGCTATAGCGATTTCATTCTTGCTTGTAAGAATGATGATCAATCCACTCTACACAGTGAACATGATTTTTTTGGCTTGAATCATGCGGAAATGGGATATGTTTTTTGTCAGCAATGGGATATTCCAGAACAAATCAGTGCTATCGTATATTGTCATCATGAGATGCCTAACAGCGATTCACCCTTTAAAATTTATGCAAATGATATTGCCATTATTAGCTTTGCCAATTACATTGCCTGGATGCAAGGTGTTGGTTCTACTCCTGAACTAGTCTTGCCTGAACTGGATTCCGAAGTCTATAAAAACCTAAATTTAGAAAAATTGGATCTGGAAGCATTACTCTCCCAAGTTGATATTGAGATGCAAGACACGCGCGAGTTTTATGGTATTCATTTCCCTAGTCTGAATAAATTACGTGCTACTTTAGTACAAACAACCATTTTATTGACGAATTATAATCAGCAGAAAATCAAACCAGGAGCTGATGCTAATAATTTTTCTAGTAACAGTTTGACAATCCCACATAAAAGCTTGAATCCAGATGAAATTATTCCATGGACTTTAGCTGTGATAAACAGAGACTTTAAATTTCAACGTTTGATCATGTTAAATATAGATCCCAGACAACGTAGTCTGGTGTCGACTCATAGTTGGCCAGAATCATTAAGTACTGCATCTTTAATACCATTCAATATCAAAATGGAGATTTTGCCCAGAATTCTTTTAGATGGTTTGCGAGAACGTAAAGCCATTATTATTAATAGTGCTGTCGAAACAAATAAAGCTATCCTGACTCAATTTGGTGTGGAAGAATTTTTAATGTTGCCTGTTTTAAGTCATAACAGACTGGTTGCATTACTTTATGTGGATAATTGGAATAACAAACAGACTATCTCTGAGCAAAGTATTATTGAAATTACACCTATCATTCATGAGCTTGGTGTCGCATTAGCCAATGCGACCCGTTTTGGAAATGAAAAAAAGAAAGCTGAAATTGATCCCTTGACTGGTTTAATGAATAAACGAATGGTTATTGAATATCTGACAAAAACTTTTCAATTAAAACAAGAGCATCTACAACAAATAGCGGTTGGCTTTATTGATATTGATTTTTTTAAGAAATTTAATGATACATGCGGTCATCAGGCAGGTGATGATGCATTAAAAATAGTTGCCCAAATTATGAGTACATTGACTCGACCTAATGATTTTATTGGTCGTTACGGTGGCGAAGAATTTGTTTTTATTCTCCGCAATACCGATCAACAAGGAGCCTTAAGTTATGCTGAACGAATAAGACTAGAAATAGAACGTAAAGGGAGAATTCTAAGTCAGCGATTTCAAGGTAATTCGTTAACAATAAGTGTCGGGATAAGTCTGTATCAACAAAGCTTTATCCACTATGAAGAGATGATAGAAACAGCGGATAAAGCCATGTATCGGGCAAAACATAATGGCAGGAATTGTGTTGTTATTGCTTAGGAATGCACGCGAAATAGCTTGAGCAACTGGCGTAGGGTTTTTGTTCGTATTCAATTAACGCAGGGATGTGTCTAGGTAGAGTAATGCAGGAGAAATTACCGAGAAGACGGAAAAAAGGACAAGCTAGTTGCTCAAGTTATTTCGTGCACGTTACTTAGAAGTGAGGATTTAATAAGTTCGCGAAGTTATTAAATCCTTACTCTTTAACCTGAAGTTTCCCAGTTTTTAAATCGACAGAACCCACTATAGATAAGGGGTTTTAATTTAGCTGGTTTTGCCTCAAATGTAGCAAACCCCAATTTTAATGGTTTCTCTTTATACGTCACGGCGAAAATAATTGGGAAACTTCAGTCTTTAACGTGTCCAGCAGATTATTATTGCCGAAATAATAAGAAAGACCATAAATTAGTTTTACAGAAAAAACACAATAATAACGTAGTCGTAAAGAAGATGGTATTGCGGCCGCCACACAAGCAAATAAAGAAACTACTAGGAATGCGTAAAGTTGCACCGGATAGACCAGAAATAGCCATTAATGTAAAGAGTTGCGATTTTTCAAAGGGGAAACCAAGGTTGAGCATTTGTACCGTGATAATCCCCCAATATAACCAGATGGCAAAACCGCATAATAAGCTAGGGATGGATATTCAAAGGTTACAATTTGCAATTTTTTTACCGGTAGATTCCCAAAATTCTGAATCTTCTACATTCCATTTTTGTATATCTGACATACATCTTGCCTTTAAATTACTGTTTGAATTTAGTTAGCGATGGTATTGGATATTTGGGTTGATTTCCATGATATGGATCATGAATGTTATGGATTATTGTCTAGGTTGCTGTTCTCGGACAGCCTCCTAGGAATATTGAAATATAATTCATTTATATCACAATATTTTGTCCAAGTTTAGTATATGATTAAGTTTTTTTAAACTGTGAGAGGAAAGTATTATGTCCGAATTTAAAAAATATAAATGTAAACTATGTGGACATGTTTATGATGAAGAAAAGGGTGATCCAGATACAGGTATTGCTCCGGGTACTGATTGGGCTGATGTGCCAGAAGCTTGGGAATGTCCTGAATGTGGAGCAGTAAAAGCGATGTTTACAGTGATACGTTAAATTTTTGTCAGGCTGCAGAGCAATTCCTTTGCATGATGACAAGGGTTATTGTAGAACCGATTCAGTCCGCTAAACTTCGCGAGGTTACTGTTGCGGAATTTATAGCGGATTGAAGTCATCTTCTATATTAAGTAGTGCTGCTTACGGCAGCATAGCGTGTAATATCCATGTCTCTAACAAAAAGTAAATATTTTAATAATGTCATCCGTGTTCATGTATCGGAAAAACAAAGTTTTCTTAATAAATTGCTTTAACTAATTTTCCTAAG
>CAYNRB010000269.1:0-3754 GCA_964399475.1 uncultured Methylomarinum sp. | reverse complement strand
TTGAGCAACTGGCGTAGGATTTTTGTTCGTCATCAAATGTGTGTAGGCAGAGTAATGCTGGAGCAATTGCCGAGAAGACGGACAAAAAGACAAGCTAGTTGCTCAAGTTATTTCGTGCACGTTTCTTAAACGCCAAAACCCATTTTATTTAGCCTGTTAACAAGTTTTTTGCCTAGCCAACTTCTGGGCTTATAAACACCATACTGGATATAATAGAGTTTATATTCACTATTCATCGTGGCATTAAATAAGCGAGATGCTAACTCTGTGCCACAAAATAACAGTTGGTCATTTTCTTGAATTTCATAAGTTACCGGTGGTAGTATAATTTCAAGACCACCTGATTTCACTACAAAAATCACCAAATCTAAATCTTGGTTTCTAGCTCTTGGGTCTCTAATCAAATCACCTAAATAAACTTTTTTTCCTTCATCCAGAGATTGAATTACCGCAATACTTTTGTTCCGAGTAAAATCAATCGTCATAAGATGAGGCACTTGATCTCCCACCTTTTCTCGTAAACTTTGAATCACCAGATCCATTTCTTCTGTACGACCTGGTTTATTTTCTAATAAGTAGCGAAAAAAACTTTTCAATAGCGGTGCAATCAATATATACAAAATTTTCCTGGCAGCAACCAGCGTGGGTTGCATAATCATATCGACATTAGTTGCACGAAAAGCAATTTCATTCTCATGTCGATTCTGACGCACAATAGTAAATAAACGACAGTTAAAATATCTGGCATTCAGTAAAATGCCCAAATTATGTCCATCATCATCAGTTCCAGAAAGTAGGCCGACTGCTTTTTCTATACCTGCTTCAGATAATGTCTTAGCCGTTGTTCTGCCAACAATATAATTCTCAATTTTCTCTCCATCACTTTGTTCATGCGGATCAATGATAGCTGTTTTAATGCCATACTTACTTAAAACTCGGTTGATTTCATGTCCCATTCGGCCAAAACCACAAATTATCCAGGCTCCTTCAGGTGGCCTAATAATCCGCTCTAAAGAAGCACCTTTATCTCTTACTAGCCAGTTGTTAAACGAATAAAAACCGGGGTTATTCATAGCAGATGCCAAAACTTTTGCAAAGGTTTTAAAGGGATCAACAATATGCACTTCACCGCCTAAAGTTGCCAAGGTTTCTTCAAACACTTCAACCTTGGACATACTAATAATACCCACATCAGGGTTTAATAAACGAGCCAGAGCAGAAATTTTTAAATTAACCTCTTCGTTACTAGTAATCGCGATCACGAATTTACAATTAGAACGTCGCAGTCCAGCCTCTAATAAATGTTTAGGTACACTGGCATCTGCACATAAGCTGGGCATGGTGACTCGATAATTGCGCAGTTGAATGGCCTTAATTCTTTCTTCATTATTATCTATAATCACAGCGGTCAAGCCATAATCACTGAGCCCACGCGTTAACACACTTCCTGTATCACCGAAGCCACAGAGGATAACAAAAGAACCTTGAATTTTTTGAACATTTCGTGAGAATTGCCATTCAGAAAAAGCGCGTAACAAAAAGGGATTTTGAACTAGACGAATAATGGCACCGATAGCATAAAACCAGGTAATTACACTGACATAGAGACAAACAATTGCCCAAAATCGCTGTGCATCGCTAAATGGCAATGGAATTTCACCGAAGCCCGTTGTAGTTGCCGTATATGTCATGAAATAAAACGCATGAAAAATACTCATGTATTGCGTTACGCCATTAATTTTCACACCCGGTATGAATACCATACCTAAAATGGACAGTGAATAGACAAGCAACAAGGCAATTAATGGTCTGCGCATTTCGCGCATGACAATAAAGGTGACGCGAGTTAAATCAACTGATTCAGCCATACTAAACCTCTAGCCGTATTTTCTGGTTCCTGGAAACAAGGTCATTATCTACTATTACAATCGGTTAATTAACGTTTCTGTAACCAGAATAACCGTTGAAATAACATTGGCTAATAAAGCACCGCCTGTTAAAGAAATGATGCTTGCCATTACATCGGGAGTCAGTCCTGTACCTGTAATATGGACTGCAAATGTCCAGTAAGTGGCAGCGGCTAATAACTGTAAATCTGCCACTAAACTGGTTGCCAGTAACACCGCACCAATTTGAGATCTATCACCAAATTTTAATGCGGTAGCTATCAGGTTTACAACTATTACTGCAAATAATTCAAACACATTGTGGTGGTTTGGATTATCCATTTCGCCTAAAAAAAAGCTAAAATTCAATGTCAATGCAAGTACGACGAAAAAACCAAAAATGACTTTCTCTAGATTCATTGTTTATGCTCCAGGTTGGATTATCTATATACCTAACAGGCAAAGTCTTTCAAAATATTTATTGATCGCTATATTTTAACGCTAAAACAAAATAATATGTTCTGTTATTTAATACGGAGTTTTTCTGGAAAGCGCATTAATTACGTATAATATTGGATTTTAGAAAAATACTGATTCAATTCAACTAACTATTCAGGCTAAATTATGTCAGAACTAGATTCTATTCGTATCGACAAATGGTTATGGGCAGCACGTTTTTTTAAAACACGAAAACTTGCTGCTGATGCCGTATCCGGTGGTAAGGTTCACATCAATGGGCAACGTTGCAAACCCTCTAAAGAAGTTAAAATTGGGGCAAGGTTATTAATTACTAAAGAACCTTATCAATGGAATCTAACTGTTTTAGGAATCAATCGACATCGTCGACCTGCCAAAGAAGCCATTTTACTTTATGAAGAAGAGCAGAATAGCATTGATAAACGTCAGGAACAAATCATTCAGAACAAACAACAAATGAATTATCTGGAACCCAGTCAAAGACCTAATAAGAAACAACGACGACAAATTCATCGTTTTAAACAAAGTTGACATTAAAATAATTAAAGCTTTGGAGTGCTACAACATGTTTTAGCACTCCAGGTGTCGGGTTTTCAATTATTAAATTTTTTACATACAGGTAGGCGGCTTTGGCAAGCCAGCAATTTTACAGGCATATTTTAAAGGTCCTTCTGGAAATAATTTATGTAGATAGCGACTATTGCCTTTTTCTTCCCCGAGTTTTTTTTTGATGGCTTTGGTAAAAATACGAGCATTGGGTAAATGCTTATAAGTCTGATAATAATTTTGTATAAAGAATATAATTTCCCAATGTGCAGCGCTCAAATCAAGCTCATCTAATCTAGCTATTTCAATGGCAACAGTTTCATTCCAATCATTTAAGTCAATCAAAAAACCTTGTTTTGTAGTTTTAATAATAGATCTATCTACCTTTAATTCCACGTCTGAATAACCTTGTTTTTCTCTGTTAAGTTGACCAGTTGGGAATAATCAATTATTTCAATGCTAGAAACAATCTCATTTTCAGCTAGACCTCTGACTTTAAGTTCATCACTTAATACAAAACTATGAATATTATTTATAAGCAATTTTTGCAATTCAGCACTGATTAGCGGGTTTTTAATAATTCGGAATACTGCATTTTCAAGAAAGACAACATCGTCGCCTTTTTCTAGACGTTGTAAAGCAGAAAGCTCGAAAGAAGATTGAAAAATTAAATGGAGCATGTAGGGCTGACCTGACTATTTGGGTTTGATGGATAAAATTGTAACTTGGTTGAGGTTTTTGGGCAGAGTCATAAAAAAATGTCGGATTTCGTTATTGCACTAGGTACAATAAACTCATCCAACCTACGAATTATTCTTAATCTATTAACATCATTGTCTTTAGGT
>CAYNRB010000268.1:0-3769 GCA_964399475.1 uncultured Methylomarinum sp. | reverse complement strand
ACCCAGCATTCATGACAAGATGAGTGATTGTTATCGTTTACAAAACTTAGCCTCATCCTTTTTTAGGTATCAAATTAATTTCCGTGAGCTTAGGTTGTCTGAGCATAAGTTTTAGGTTGTAAACCGAATCCATTGAAACAATGCCATAAACACCTGCTGACAATCGGCTAAAGCCCCTATCCATTCTCTACTAATTATTTAAAATGAGCTTAACAAAACTGGATATATACTCTTTACGCAATATTAAGAGAGCCACGCTTGAGCCATCATCTGAAATAAATCTAATCACAGGTGCCAATGCCAGTGGAAAAAGCTCTTTACTTGAAGCTATTTTCATCTTAGGCAGAGCCCGATCTTTTAGAGCCAAGAATATCAAACAAGCCATCATGTTTAACCATGATGAATTTATCGTTTCAGGTCAGACTAAACAACAACATGGAACGACCTCTCATTTAGGCATCCAACTGAATGGCACTAGCTGTGAGATTCGCATTAATCAAGAAAATAAAGGCAAAGCCGACCTGGCCTATTCTCTTCCTGTTTTACTGATTGATCCCAAAAGTTACAAGTTATTAGATGAAGGGCCGCAGTTAAGAAGAGAATTTCTGGATTGGGGGGTATTCAATTTTCGTGATGATTTTTTATCCAGCTGGCGAAAATTTAAAAAAATCTTGCAGCAAAGGAATTCATTATTAAAAAATAAACAAACCAATCAAATTAATGTTTGGAATACCGAATTTATCCAGTACGGTACAATAGTCTCTGAATATAGAAAAGAGTATTTAAAAAAACTGGAACCCCTTTTTTTTGAAATCACCCATTACTTTCTTGATTTTGAAACGGTTGAACTTAAATATAAACCGGGCTGGGATGAGGAGGAAGATCTTGGTCAGATTTTAGTTCATGATTTGGCAAAAGATCTTCGTTACGGTTATACCCATAGCGGGCCACATCGATGTGATTTCAATCTATTGGTGAATGATCGCTTAGCCAAAAATTATGTTTCAAGAGGACAATTGAAGCTGTTAATGCTTGCTTTAAAGCTGGCACAAGTTAAGCTTATTATTCTTGAAAAAGAGACTCTGGTTTGTATTTTGATAGACGATTTAACAGCTGAGCTGGATATTATTAACAAAGCCAAATTAATAGCCTATTTAGCCCGTTTAAAGTGTCAGGTTTTTATGTCTACTACCGAGCTGGCTAATTTTGGTGATTTAAATAAATTAACTGAATATAAAGTGTTCCACGTGGAACATGGTGATATAAAAATTGTAAATACTGTTTCAATTTCTTTAGAAGCAAGTGATGTAAAATAGAATTGTTCCACGTGGAACATAAAACAATGGAAAAGATATGAGTGATGATAAGCAAAAATACGATAGCTCAAATATAAAAGTACTCAAGGGTCTGGATGCTGTAAGAAAAAGACCTGGTATGTATATTGGTGACACAGATGATGGCTCAGGTCTGCATCATATGGTTTTTGAGGTAGTAGACAATTCAATTGATGAAGCACTGGCTGGATATTGTAAAGGTGTCAATATTATCATTCATGAAAATGGATCCGTTACCGTCTCTGATGACGGACGAGGAATCCCCGTTGATATTCATGAAGAAGAAGGTCGCTCAGCTGCCGAAGTTATTATGACCGTGCTACATGCGGGCGGTAAGTTTGATGATGATGCCTATAAAGTGTCTGGCGGCTTACATGGCGTTGGCGTATCGGTTGTCAATGCTTTATCGGCAGAAATGACCCTTGAAATTCGTAAAGACGGCAAATTACACAAACAAAAATATAAAATGGGTGAGCCCGTTGCTCCTTTAAAAGCGGTCGGTGATGCAGAAGGAACAGGAACCCTGATTAATTTTCTACCCAGTAAGGAAACCTTTTCAGATCTTGAATTTCATTACGATATTTTAGCTAAACGATTAAGAGAATTATCCTTTTTGAATTCGGGCGTTAGGATCTCAATAAAAGATGAACGCAATGATAAAGAAGATGTGTTTGAATTTGAAGGCGGCATCAGTGCTTTTGTGAAACATTTGAATAAAAACAAAACCCCTTTGTTTGAAGATGTCTTTCATTTTACGGCTGAAAAAGAAGGCGTCATCATCGAAGTGGCTATGCAGTGGAATGATTCATACCAGGAAAATATATTCTGTTACACCAATAATATTCCTCAACGCGATGGAGGCAGTCATTTGGCTGGGTTTAGAGGCGCATTAACCCGAACCATCAATCAATATATTGAATCGAGCGGATTAGCCAAAAAGGAGAAAGTCTCAACAACCGGAGATGATGCGCGCGAAGGCTTGACCGCCGTATTATCGGTTAAAGTACCTGACCCTAAGTTTTCATCACAAACCAAAGATAAACTGGTTTCTTCCGAAATCAGACCCTTGGTTGAATCAACCATGAACGAGAAGCTACAAGAATTTTTGCTAGAACAACCCAAAATAGCCAAAACGATCGTCAATAAAATCATTGACGCAGCCAGAGCAAGAGATGCTGCCCGAAAAGCCAGAGAAATGACCCGACGTAAATCTACATTGGATATTGCTGGATTACCGGGAAAACTGGCCGACTGCCAGGAAAAAGATCCCGCATTATCAGAACTATTCATCGTCGAAGGGGACTCAGCAGGTGGATCTGCCAAACAAGGCAGGGACAGACGCACGCAAGCGATATTGCCGCTTAAAGGAAAAATCCTCAATGTAGAAAAAGCCCGTTTCGATAAAATGATTTCTTCGGATGAAGTCGGTAATTTAATTACCGCATTAGGCTGTGGAATTGGAAAGGAAGAATACAATATCGAAAAACTACGTTATCACCGCATCATAATAATGACTGATGCTGATGTTGACGGGTCTCACATTCGTACCTTACTGCTTACCTTTTTCTATAGACAGATGCCCGAATTAATTGAGAAAGGTTATATCTATATTGCCCAGCCACCTTTGTATAAAATCAAAAAAGGCAAGCAGGAGCATTACGTAAAAGATGATGCTGGATTAAATGAATACCTGATTCAATTGGCACTGGATAAAGCCCAATTACAAACCAATGAATCGACTCCGGTAATACAAGGTCAAGGTCTGGAAAAACTGTCCAAAGAATATGCAGAAGTCATGGCGGTCATCAATCGACTCAGTAGACGATATGATGCAAACCTGTTAGAAGAAATGACCTATGTGCAGCCTTTGACAGAAGAGATTAAACAAAATCCGCAACAAATTACCGGCTGGTTTAATCAACTAGAGCAACGCGTCAATCGGAATAAAAATAAAGCCGTTTATTCGCTAAAATTAAATTATAAAACCAGTGATGAATTTGACGTAGTGGTTAATAAAAAACTCAATGGAATCACTAAAACCTTTACCTTGCAGCCCACTTTTTTCTCAGGTAATGATTACCTGAAAATAGCCAAGTATGCAGATGATACCGTCGGACTATTTTCAGAAGAATCCTTAATGCGCATGGGTGACAAGGAACAATCTGTGAGCAACTTTAAGCAGGCTTTTGACTGGATGATGAAAGAAGTGAAGAAAGGACAGCATATCCAGCGCTATAAAGGTTTGGGTGAAATGAATCCCGAACAACTTTGGGAAACCACCTTAGATTCAAATACTCGCAGAATGTTAAACGTAAGAATAGAAGATGCTATAGCTGCCGATGAAATTTTTACGACATTGATGGGAGATGTAGTAGAGCCACGTCGAGATTTTATAGTCAAACATGCGTTGGATGTGACTAACCTGGATGTTTGAT
>CAYNRB010000267.1:0-3787 GCA_964399475.1 uncultured Methylomarinum sp. | reverse complement strand
ATTTATTTTAACCATTGATTTTCAAGGAACAATAACCTAATAAACAACACCTTAAAAAATGTAGGTTGGGTTGGGTTGGGTTTTTTAGCGCAGTGAAAAAACGTAACCCAACAATACACTGATTCATAGGGAGATGTTGGGTTACGTTATCGCGCTTCGCTTGATAAGCCAATCCAACCTACAATCTAAATCATTGTTTATTAATAGCTTAATCGTTAAGTAAGACACGTAGGGTGGGCAGTCTTTTTTGCCCACCTATGCAGTGGAGTAGGTTATGGTGGGCAAAAAAACTGCCCACCCTACAGAAACGCTATCAAGTTAGATCTGTATCATTTATATGAGTGAAGAGTATTAGAAATCTATTTGAGAACGAATCTGAAATATTTGCGGATCATCACTCAGACCATTTCGATCAGAATCAACAAATATATAATTAGCCATAAATCGAATGCTAGGTGTTGCATACCAGTTCAGACCGAGGGTAATGTTATCTTCGCGCCCTCCTTTTATCAGTCCATCATTAAGATCTATACTGCTATATCTGACACCCACTTCAAAGGCTCCATAACCGCCTTGTCCAACTATACTCTTCGGTTTAACGCGTACAAATTTACCTTGAGAGGCTTTATAATTCCTCGACTCTCCGGTAACAAACCAACTAGCATAAGAGTACCAACCATTGAAATCAATAGTGGAAGAACCGGGTACATCGTATGAAACATCAATATACTCCGCTTGAACTGAAAACGGCCCTAATACAGTAGCGGCTTCAACGCCCCATTTGATACTATCATCCGCGTTAATTACAGTTGCATCAACTAGTCTGACATTAGAAATATGCGATTCAGGGGGTGTACGAACCCTGACATCTTCGCCTTTTAATTTTCGATATTCAAATCCTGCACCTAAATGTACAGAACGGTTTTTTTCATATAGGGGTGCAAAAGTTGCTCGACTGGCAAAGCCATAACTTTCATGATTGTTAGAATTTTCATTATCAACACCTTTACCAAAAGCACCCATTGCTGTAGTCCAATTATCACCATGTGTAGCAAGACTAATGCCCAAGCTACGACCCGGTACAAATACAGTGGAAAGAGAACGCTCCATAAAGGTTATGTATTTAGAACTGGTTAATATTTCCAGACCAAATGGCTCAAAAAAATGTCCGACTTTGACTGTAAGCGGAACCGGTAAATGCTTTCCTAGCCCTGAATAAGCTAAATAGGCATCTCTAATACCTGTCGTATTTCCACCAAAACCATAATCCGCTTTGAAGTGCCAGTCATTCCAGAATGTCCCTTTGCTGAAAATTCTGGCTCTGCGTAATTCTGTTCCATTGTGTAGTCCTTGCTGATCAGAGTCATACCATGCGCCATCCACCATGATCCGTCCGCCTAACTGTAACTTGAAATCGCCTTCATCTGATTTAAATTTCAAATGTCCTCCTGAAAGCGATGCAGTGACGGTGTCTTTAGTTTTTTTAACTACTTGATCAAGATCTGAAGTCTGTTTCTCGGCCACTACGCCATCTGAAAGTGCAGATTCCTTTAAAAGATCATAAGTTTCTTTATCAATGGTTCCTTTTTCATGGAGGATTTTCAAAAGCTTAATCATGGTATCGGATCCAGCTTCTACAGGTGAAACAGTACCCAATAAAAATACTCCCAGCAAAGTGGATAGTGCTAATATCTGGTGTTTTTTTATCATAAGAAAGAATCTCTTCTGTTGAACAGTTAAGAATATAGTTTAGCAGATTTTTTAAACCTTCCCAGATTATACAATATAGCATCTATATGTATTGCATCCTAAAAGGAGAATATAAATTCATACTTTGACCCGGTTTTTTAAGAGTCAAATAGGCAAATGCCATTGAAACCATATTTTACTGGCGTTATTATAGAAAACAGTGAATATGAATACTACTAAATAATAATAGAATTCTTAACCACATCAATCCTGCCACCATCAAAGGAACTACTTTGATTGAAAAACTAGGTCAACAAGCAGTTCTGATTTATCCTGAATTTGATACGCAGAATACTTTCTGGAGCTACTCCAAAAGTCTTGAGTTATACGCACCTCCTAGCGAATTTGGATTGCCCAAAAGACTATTACCACCTCTAGGACTAATGGGGCTATACAATCATCTCAAACCTTATTATGAAGAATTACTACTGATTGATAAAAATATTGATCCCAGACCCATATCAGAGCTAATTAAAGATGCTGAGCATGTTTTTATGGGGGGTATGCTCGCCCAAGAACAAAGCATGTTAAAGCTTTCCTCAGAAATAAAAAAAGCGGGTAAGACTCTAATCGTTGGCGGCACTGCCATTTCTCCGCAGTCGCCTTTAAATTCGATTGCTGATTATTTGGTGGAAAATGAAGCGGAAACGGTTATTGATCAGTTATTACAAGACTTAAAGGACCATCAGCCTAAACAATATTATAAAAGTAATTTAAACGTCCAAAATCAATTTTTTCAGCCTGACTATAGCGCTATCAAACTGCAAAACTATGTGCATATGGCTATACAGATTAGTAGAGGATGTCCTGAAAAATGTGAATTTTGTGATATTCCTTCCCGATTTGGCAAGGCGTACCGAGTAACTGCGTGGGACAAAACCGAACAATCGTTTCGACAAATGAAAGAATTGGGTTGGACAGGCCAAGTGTTTGTGGTTGATGACAACTTTATAGGGAATCCTAGAAAAGCCTTAGAAGTTTTAAAAAACCTCTACCGTATAGGCGAAAATATTGGTTATCATCATCCAAAATATACCGAGTTAACCCTACGCCTTGCAGATGATTCACCCATCATGGCAGAATTAAGGCACTGGTATCGTAAAGCTAATTTTATTAATGGATTTTATGGTGTAGAAACGCCCAATGAAGCCGCTTTGATAGAAACGGATAAGCGTCAAAACCTTCGTGGCGAACGCAGTCTGGTAGAAAAGCTGAATTTCATTTCAGAACAGACCGGCGCTGGCATCATGATGGGAATGATTTACGGCTTTGATCACGATACTAATGAATCTGTTAATGAGTTTATTGATTTTGTGAATGCCAGCAATGCGCCTATCGTCATGGCGGGTTTATTGAATGCCTTACCCTGTACAAAATTAATGGAAAAAATGCAGCAACAAGGCCGTTTAATTCAAAACAGTAGTGGCAATAATTCTGATGGCGTGATTAATTTTATTCCCTATAATTTTTCGATTAAACGCGCAGAACAAAATTATCTTGATATTTTAGATGGCATCTATCAACCAAGTACTTATTTTGCACGGGTGATGAGACATTTGAATTTGATTGATGCTAAGCAACAAACCGATCACAGAACAGGCAGTGAAAAACTTTCCTATCTGAGTAAAATTCTCACACGAAAACATGCTTTGATTTATTGGAGATATTTACCCCAGGCACTGTTCATTGCCTACAAACGTTATGGTTTTAATAAATCGGGTTATCTAACCATTCTAGCTGAGTTTTTTTCGCTATGCGGACAGTATACTCATTTTGTCTTTCAAATTAGTGCTCAGAAGAAAAGTATTGCTGAACGGAACTATGCCAGTTGGCAAAAACTTTCATGGCAGGAACAGCAGTTATCAAAAACGACTGAAAATTGTCATGACAATCAGTAAACTTATCATTCTGCTAACAAACCTAATGATGTTTTCTGTAGCTAATGCAAATGATTTAACCCCACTTTCTGTCTATCAATCTCAAAATGCGATTGGTAAACACATTGCAGTCCTCACTGAAAGGGGCAATCATCTATCAA
>CAYNRB010000266.1:0-3790 GCA_964399475.1 uncultured Methylomarinum sp. | reverse complement strand
ATAGGCGCATAGCAAGCTATGTAACTGTTGCTGCATGATCGAAGACGGACAAAAAAACCAGCAAGATTGGATGATTATTTTTTTCCATCTCCCTTAGCCCTATTTCAGTATCCACTATAAATTATAGGGAAGTTGAAAATTTAAGATAAGGGTGGGCAAAAAAGACTGCCCACCTTACAAAAATCTTATCAAATTCGTCCTGTAACATAGAGCATATACCTATTCAGATGAATCAATTAAAGCAAACCTGCCGTTTATATTATATTCACGATCCAATGTGTAGTTGGTGTTATGCCTTTGAAAATATTCTTGGGCAACTGGAATCAGCTTTAGCTGATTGTTGCAGTTTGGAAAGAATAGTAGGAGGGCTAGCTCCAGATTCAACAGATCCTATGCCAGAATCATTACAAAAATCTATTCGCTATAATTGGCAACAGATAGAAAAAGCCCTTCCACAGATACGCTTTAATTATGATTTCTGGGAGAAAAACCAGCCGATACGCTCTACTTATCCGGCTTGTAGAGCCGTATTATCAGCCAAGCAGCAAGACCCAGAGTTTGAAAAAAAGATGATTCAGCAAATCCAATATGCCTATTATCAAAATGCTGAAAACCCTTCACTTGATCAGACATTGCTAAAATGTGCAGAGCAAATCGGTTTGAATGAAGCCGTTTTTAAAAAAGATTACCGTAGTCAAATGATTGACAATGAATTAATCAAACAAATCAACTTCAGTCGATCTATAGGCGTAACTTCTTTTCCCTCATTACGTCTAGACATAAATCAGCAAATATTTCCTATCAAGGTTGTTTACGATAATGTAGAAACCATGCTTGAACCAATAAAAGAATTAATCTAACGAAAAATATCTTTATTAACCGCTTTAACCATGGCGATCTTGGCGGATATATAGCCTTTATCGACCTGTTCTTTCAAATTCTGATCCAGAGTTTGCATGCCATCTTTTCGGCCTGTTTGAATGGCTGAGTACATTTGTGCCACTTTTGCTTCGCGGATTAAATTTCGGATAGCTGGGGTTCCAACCATTATTTCATGGGCTGCAATTCGTCCGCCGCCAATTTTCTTAAGCAATGTTTGGGATATTACGGCTTGCAGAGATTCCGAAAGCATAGATCGAATCATATCTTTTTCAGCGGCGGGGAAAACATCAATAATACGATCGATAGTTTTTGCAGCAGAAGTTGTATGTAAGGTACCCAACACAAGATGACCTGTTTCAGCCGCTGATAAGGCTAATCTGATGGTTTCAAGGTCTCGCATTTCACCCACCAGAATAATATCGGGATCTTCACGTAATGCCGAACGTAATGCCGCACCAAAACTATGCGTATCGCGGTGAACTTCTCTTTGGTTGATTAAACATTTATTGCTTTCATGAACAAATTCTATGGGATCTTCAACGGTTAAAATATGCGCATATTCATTGGCATTGATATGATGAACCATGGCTGCAAGTGTTGTTGATTTTCCTGAACCGGTAGGGCCTGTGACCAAAATCAGGCCTCTGGGTTTTTTACACAGCTCCTCAAAAAACTTAGGTGCTCTTAAATCTTCCAGCGATAAGACTTCTGAGGGAATGGTTCTGAAAACAGCCGCAGCCCCTCTTTCCTGATTAAAAGCATTAACACGAAAACGTGCAACACCTGGCAAATCAAATGAAAAATCTGTTTCCAGAAATTCTTCATAATCTTTGCGTTGCTTGTCATTCATTATGTCATAAATGAGTGCATGGACTTCTTTATGGTCGAAGGATGGAATATTAATTCTACGCATGTCACCATCAACTCGGATCATGGGAGGCAGACCCGCAGAAAGATGTAGATCAGACGCTTTGTTTTTAACAGAAAAAGTTAATAATTCTGAAATGTCCATAAAATATCTCCATGATGATTAAATCTTAAAGTGAATGAAAGAAAAATGATAATAAAACATACTGCGAATAATTTCATGCATTAGATTCATTTTCCCCTATAAACATAGCCTATCTGCTTGCTTTTTTAAAGGTCTAGTGTTTAATATATTTTGCGCGGTCACGGTTGCGTAATTGTTAGCGAGTTGGTATTTGTCGATAGCAAGGCGCTGAAACTGGGGCATAGCGAGCTCGCAACTGTTTCAGCAACGCAGTCCATCGGCAAAAACCGACCGCTAGAAATCCGCAACAGTGACCGTGTGAAGTATATAATGAATTATTTATTCTTCTTTTCATATGAGCAATATTAAACAGAGATTCAAGAAAGTTCAAAAACAGATCCTAGACGCTGAAATTGCTGTGGGGCGTAGTACAGGCAGTGTTCAATTATTAGCTGTGAGTAAAACAAAATCAGCAATGGAAATTGCTGCCGCTTATAAAATAGGACAAAGACATTTCGGGGAAAGCTATTTGCAAGAGGCTTTAAAAAAGCAGCAAGCTTTAGCATCCATGGATATTACTTGGCATTTTATTGGCCCGATTCAATCCAATAAAACTCGACAAATTGCCTCACATTTTAGTTGGGTGCATAGTGTAGACAGATTTAAGATAGCTAAGCGACTGAGTGAACAACGTCCTGATTATTTGCCACCTTTAAACCTTTGTATACAGGTTAATATCAGTGCTGAAGAGAGTAAATCTGGGGTAAAAATTAATGAGTTGGCAAGTTTGATCCAGCAGATTGAACCTTTACCCAAAATTAAATTACGCGGTGTCATGGCCATCCCTGAACCCGAGACTGACTATGTGGCTCAAAGACAGCCCTATAAACAACTTTATCAGCTAGTAAAACAATTAGACTTGCAACTTGATACCTTTTCTTTTGGTATGTCCGGAGACCTAAAAGCGGCTATAGCTGAAGGCTCGACCTTAGTAAGGATAGGCACTGCATTATTTGGCTCCAGACAATATCAACAATCGGTTACTGAGTAAACATAAGTCTTATGCCTATAGCTAACAATAGTAAGGCAATCAGAGGCCGTAGAATATTATCCGGTAATTTTTTCCCAATCATGCTGCCCAGATAGATTGCCGGTATGCCTCCAGCTAGTAATCCTAATAGCAGACTAAAATCAATGCTACCAAAATGTAAATGACCCAGACCTGCTATAGCTGTTAAAGGGACTGCATGGGCTAGGTCAGTACCAACTACTGAAATAGAGGACTTGTTTGGGTATAATAAAAATAAAATGGCTGCACCTATCGCTCCTGCTCCTACTGATGACAGTGTCACCACACAGCCTAATAAACAACCACAAAGAAAAGTAATTTGGGGTCTGAATTTTTTAATTGAACTGACTAGCCTGCTTTCAGCATGATTGGCATGAATAAAAGCGATTAAACGCTTTTTAATAAGAATGATGAACGAGGTCAGAATCAGCATAACACTTAAGGTTAAAATGATGATGCCATCATAATTAAAACCTTGTTCTTTTAAATGCTCCAGAATTGAAATAGTAATGATTGAGCAGGGAATGCTGCCACTTCCCATCAATAGAACAATTTTCCAGTCTACGGTATGGTTTTTATGATGAAAATAAACCCCACTGCATTTAGTTAATGCAGCATAAAGCAAGTCTGTACCCACTGCTATAGCAGGAGGGATTCCAAATCCTAGCATTAAAATAGGGGTCATTAAAGAGCCACCGCCCACACCGGTCAGTCCTATAACCAATCCAACCAAAGCACCCGCAACAATATGAATAAGTTCCACAATAAAAAATTAATTTCTCAACAAAAGGCGAGCAAATATAACGGAATTTTTATATATTTAAAAGTAATTTTAAAATATAGTGTTA
>CAYNRB010000265.1:0-3813 GCA_964399475.1 uncultured Methylomarinum sp. | reverse complement strand
CTTTTATAGCTTGCAATGATAGGGTCTTGCTCATCAACAATGTAATAATCAACCGTTCCATTGTAGGCATCAATCACAATAGTGACAGAGTTTCTGATGTAATTTATCATTTCCTTGTTATCAGAGGATAGTTCACCCTGCTGATAAGGAGATACTACTGGTTTTACTGCCGGATAGCGGCTGGATGTGGTAAAGGCATCCATAATCCAGTAGAGTTTATGATTTGCAATGACGGGGTGGGGCGAAGATTCCAGTTGCAAAAAAGGGGTAATGGTTTTGACCCTCTGGTGGATATTTCGCCGTATCAGAGCCTTGCTCTCATCGGTTATAAGACGGGAAAAAAACAGTGTTTGATCCTGTAGATAAGTAGCAATAACCAGTTTTTTCAGTAAGGATGCTATTTTTAGTCCCCCCGTGCCCTGATAATCCTGATTCAGTCTGGAATTCGGTGTTTTAAGAAAGTTTATTTCTGTGTCGTTGGGAACAATAGCATAGCTGTAATTCGCCAGGCCATAGTATATTTCAGGGCGATCAAGGGTTAAACTGTCATGCTCGGTTGTTAACGACAGATTTTTTAGCAACCATTGCGATGGCTGATTAGGTGTTTGCTGAGATGGGGTAATGACTGCACCAAAACCGTGGGTATAGACCAAATATTTATTTTGCCAGTTTTGTGCTCCTTCGGGCAGATTCTCAAATAATAATTCTCGAGTTGCTATATTGACTTGATGAATCTGGTTGTCTAACTGGTAGCGATCTACGGCGACATTGGGAAAGCTAAAAAAAGGTCGTATGCTCTGTAATTGATTATAGACATCACCCAGCAGGTTCTGATCCCAGAGAGGAATATTGCGTAAATTTTCGGCAATCTTTGCGCTGACTTGTGGGTCAAGAGAGGAGATAACAGGGTATTCAATGCGTTCAACCTGATCTAGGTCAAAAGCATGCAAGGTCGCATCAATATTATTTTTCATATATTTCCCTTCGGTCTTGACTGGACTGGGATCAACATAAAAACGCTCGATCAGGTCTGGTAGAAAAGAGGTGCTTCTGAGCCCAATAATCGCAATAAAGACCAGCATGAAACCGGTAATACATCTACTCCCTTTTTTTTGAAAAATAAAATATACGGTTGCAATAGCAAGTCCTAGAAACACAAAAAATGTCAGCCAGATCAAGGGTAGACTGTAATTCATTTCCACAAAGCCCGGCCCGTAAAATACAGGATCGTGCCGATCCTCATAAACAAGACTCACACGGTCTAAATAGATAGCCCAGGCTTGAATGAAAACAATCATAGAAATTAAACCGGTCAGATGAATTTTTCCGGCGGCTGGAAACTCCGATGATTTGTCAGCGGCTTTTATATTGCAGTTCCAGTAAAAAAATGCAGTAGTCAGAAGAATTAAAGCAAAGGTGGCTAACAGCTCCAGATACATCAACCGGTAAACTGGATAGGAAAACAAATAAAAACTAATGTCTTTGCCTAAGACGGGATCTTCAATACCCGATTTAACCTGGAAGAAAAACAGTAAAATACTCTCCCAGTTTTGCGCGATAGGAATTAATATTGGGAGGGAAAATAATACTGATAAAGGAAGAAATTTCAACACTGACTGTTGACTGAAAAAATACTTATTCCGGTCTTCTCCAATCAAGCGACCATCTTGACCAGTAACACATTTTATATTTTTTGCAATCAGTAAAAAGTTGCTGTAGATAAGGGTAGCAATCAGCAGAAAAATAGAGCCCACGATTAAAACAAGATAGCCCTCCCGACGCAGAAAATAGGATGCATAGTCTAGCGAGGAAAACCACCAGAACTCCACTATGAAATCAAGCGAAAAGAAGATGAACGCACCGACTGCCAGAATAGCAATCAAGGCATAAATGAGGATTTTAGTGGAATGGGTCTTGGTTAAAGTCATATTGTCTGCTCAGGTTTAGAAGTTATATTTTTTTGTGAAAATGAAAGCTGTGATAACCTGCGGTACTTTATATAGAATCATTATTTTATTCTTCAGGATCTTTCTCTGTCATGTAAAAATTACTGTCTCGGTAGATTTCGTGACTATGCCTTAGCCCCACCATAATGACGGATGCGACCGGCAATGCTAACAAGACACCAAAAAACCCAAATAATTGACCACCTGCCAGGACTGAAAACATCACCGCAACGGGATGTAACCCTACCTTATCACCTACTAACCAGGGCGTTAACAGCATGCTTTCTATCATTTGACCGACCATAAATACCAGTGCAACGGGTATCAAAGACATCACATCTTGGAATTGTAGATAGGCTGCGATACAGGCAACCACAATGCCAACCGTAGCACCCAGATAGGGCACAAAACTAATCACTCCCGCCATCACTCCAATCAATACAGCCAGATTTAAACCGACAATGCTTAGACCAGCACTATAGATAACCCCCAATGCCAGCATTACATAAAACTGTCCACGCATAAAGGCACCTAAAACAATGTCTGTTTCCAATGCCAGTTTTTTTGCAGTCGATGTCGCTCGGTGAGGTATTAAATTTTGGATTTTTGCGACTAACACATCCCAGTCACGCAGTAAATAAAAAGTAAGTACTGGAATTAAAACCAAATTCATTAGCCATTGCGCGATAACTGCACCCGAATAAGAGAGTGTTCCCATTAATGTTAAAGCACTTCGTCCTGCCTGTTGCCAATGTTTTTTAATAACAGCCATTAATTTTTCACTTTCTATCAAACCCATTTCAAATCCTAATTTTTGCTCTAACCAGGGAATAACAGTGGCATTAATCCATTTAGTATAAGCTGGGAAATTGTTGATGAAATAACTGATCTGCGATTCGATCAATGGGATGAGGATAATCAAAGCTGTTGCAACAATTAGTAGCATGAAAGTAAAGACTACAATCACAGCGCCCGTTCGCCCTAACTGATAGTTTTTAAACTTGAGAATTTCTAGCCTGTCAGCCAGAGGGTCACCTAGATAAGCCAACATGGCGGCAATGGCAAAGGGTGTAATGATGGGTGCCAGAAGATAGATTAACCCACTCATTACCAGCAAAAATACCAGTATTAACCATTTTTGTGATTCAGTCATTACGTCCCTCTAATACGTTAAAAAATAGGCCGGTTTTATCGTTCCAAACTCAGCAAAGGAATTCAGCTTGTGACGAAATAGTATCCTTACATAAATTCCCTTGGTGACTGTGGAAATCATACATTCAGAGCACTAATTAGCAGATAGCAAATCACGAGCCGCTTTCACTACAGTTGTTACGACAGGATGGGTAATTTGTCGTTCAATAGTAATGCCATAAAAAGTTTCTACCATTTCATCTACTCGACCAATGACGCTCACTTTGTACTGCCGCTTTATCTCTGCCTCAATATCGGAAGGGGCAATGAATATGCCAAAGCCTTCCTGACCGAAAGCTTTCATCAAAGCACCATCGTCAAATTCGGCAACAGTATAAGGGTGGAGTCGATGTTTATCCAGCCATTGATCAAAACTAGCGCGTATTTTAGTCCCCGAAGTAGGTAATAATAATGGCATGCCATTCAGGCAGGCAGGAAAATCACCTGTTAGCTTATTCTTCAACAGTTCTGTGGCAAAAAAACTGATGCTGCTTTTACCCAACTCATGACTATAGCCTCGGGTACTGACATTAGCAGGAATAGGGCGGTCAGATATGACCAGATCAAGTCGATGCACAGCGAGTTCTGCAAGTAAGGTATCCAGGTTTTCTTCATAACAAGTCATGCGCACGGGTTCTGACATTTGCAGTGCTGGTTGAAGGATGCACTGGGCGAT
>CAYNRB010000264.1:0-3817 GCA_964399475.1 uncultured Methylomarinum sp. | reverse complement strand
TTAATTGTACTTTTTAGATTGTTAGTTCGTAGGGCGGAAAAGCGATAGTGTCTTCTATCATTAGTCGCATATCCAACCTTTTTTCGTTCAAAATGTCGCATAATGCTATCGCTCATCCAACCTTCTTTCCGCCTTATGTTCCGCCATAAGGGGTAAACAATAAAAAAACAAATAAAGCCATTACACTAAATGAGTTTTAATTAATGCTGTTACTATTGATTGGGAAATGGGTTTGCAAATCAAATCTACCGCTCCAACTTCCAGTGCTTTGTCCTTTGAAGCCTGATTAGTATTACCTGTTAGAAAAATGATAGGAATTTCATTCCATTGAGAATGTGCTTTTATTTTTTGACAAGTTTGGTAGCCATCCATATCGGGCATCATAATATCCAGTAGAATCAAATCAGGCAGGTTATCCGAAATTCTGTTTAAGGCTTGTTCACCACTTTTAGCGATATACAATTTGTAATGGTCTTTCAGCATTGAGACAAGTACATTTATATAAAAACGTTCATCATCAACGATAAGTATTTTGGATTTTGATTCCATAAGATTTAGGGGTTTTTTGGTATTGTAGGAAAGATGTCGTAGGGTGGAAAAGCGAGAGCGCCTTCCGCCATTAAATTGCACGCCACTTTGTAGTCAAAAATGTCGAATTACGCTGTAGCTTATCCAATGTATCACCTTAGCATCCAGTGCAAACTGAATATCTTCCTCAATATGGTTTGCACTCAATTTTAAGCCAATAGGAATGCCACCGGTAATTTCTCTAACTCGGTTTGCAAAACCTTTAAATTCTGAAGCGGAGGAAAGGTTTTTAAAAGCAGGAGGGGAAATTGCGGACGTGCCTTCCGGTATCCCTCGAACTTGTGATATTTTTCCTTTATTTTTATTTCCAGGTAAATGCCCCCCTGTCCCTGTTTTTGCACCTTGCACACTTTTAAAGTGGAACGCTTGCACTTTAGTTAACAATTCTTCCTTTTTTTTTAAATTTTATTTTTCTAGACCATTGCATTGTCGTCATTGTTTTTGTTATTGACTTAAATCTTTATAAGCCGCAGGGATATTCAAACTAGGATGTACCTAAACAAATAGTGCATAACCTTCAAACTCTGACATTTTCACTTTCTTGACCGTTTGCTCCAGAGTTAAACCATCATCAATGGCTATTTGAACTTGTTTCTGAACGGTTGCCAAGTAATCTATATGCCATTTAATGTCTTCTTTACCCATCACAGAGCCATGACCGGGTACTACACGAGCATCTTTAGGTAAGAAGTTGTAGACTTTTGTTAATGTTGCCAGTGTTTCAATTAAGTGACCATCCAATAACCATGTCAGCGCTGGTTTTGGCGCAACGATAGCGTTTCCAGCCCATAGGACTTTTGATTCTGGTTCCCAGATAAATAAATCACCCCCTGTTTGGGTAAAGCCAAAATCAATAATTTCAATCATTTTTCCACCTAGATCTATTTTAATTCTGCCATTCTTTTCTACAAGGATATCACCAGTATGCGGAGTAATTTCCTCAATTCCGCGACCTTTACCAAAGGTTTGTATCATAAACTCAGTATCTGCCTTGAAATTTGTACTCACATATTTCTGGGTATTACTATGTTGAATGACAATCGTTTCTTTTGGCAGATACATATTCCCATAAGAATGATCACCGTGAGCGCTGGTATTAACTGCGTAGCGGATGGGCTTACCCACTTTTTCTTTAACGATGTCCTGTACTTGCTTGTTTAAGCGTTTATTTAGCATCGTATCAATGATCAACACACCCTTGTCACCGACGATAAAACCACCACTGGTAGCAACAGGCTTACCTTGCTCCTGCATTTTTGTAGCCCCTTCTGGGTAATAGGCAAATACACCATCAGCCAGTTTTTCTGATGTCAGAACAACCTTATTACCATCCCAGACGGGTTCGTTTGCAACAACAGCATTGGTTGAGAACAATGCTGCCATTGTGGTTAATACAGCAAGTGTTTTGTTAAGTTTTATTTTCAATTCTCCATTTTTTTAATCGTTCGCAAAACAATTGTGCGACTCATATCAAAGTATCGTTATTAATTTCACCTGTCCACTAACGTGGCAGCTGAATTTAGCGTTAGCTGCTCACATTTTATTTACGTTCCCATGTGTAAATACGCCCATATACGCTCTATGTTCATCGGTAGCCAAGCATTATAATTACGCCATGCTTTGTATTTTGGTAGCTTGATTGTCTCTTTTAATTTTTCCGGGTTGTGCACACCTTTATCCCATTCAACCTTTACAGCAGCAATAAGATCTTCAAGATATTCACGTTGTTCTTGAACCACACTGCGCGGAGAAGTAGCAGGCATTGAGGCAGGGCCATGACCAGGTATCACCGTATCAAAATCCAATTTTTCTATTTCATAAAGTGATCGTATCTACTCATCAGGCAAAAAATCGGGCATGTTGCGAAATGCGAGACGTTTTGGCGTAACAATATCAACCAGAAAGATTATTTTTTCTTCAGGCAGACGCATGGTAATTAAGCAATCGCCATGATTTTTTCCGAAGTACTCTAGTTCAAGATTTTTCCCGCCAAGTGTGAGTGTGTGCTTATCAGAAAAGGTAATGTCGGGTAAAACCACAGCAGGACTCGGACGTCGCTTAAAGTGTTTTATATAGCCTTCGTGACTAACAAATTGCGCACCCACTTCCTTGAAAATTTCTCCACCTGAAATATGATCCCAATGCTGATGACTATAAACAACATATTTAATCGGTTTATCCGTCACTTTGCGGATTTCTTGCATTAATAATTTTGCGGCTATTGGATTTATTGGGTCGGTGGCTATAACACCTTCATCAGTAACCACAAACAAGTTGCGATACACCCACCAACGAAAAACATACACGCCCTCCGCTACTTTAGTCGTTTCAACAAGCTTAGCATTTGACTTGTCTGTAGCGGCTAGTGTGATAGATGAAAATATAAATAGACTGCTTAGCATCAATGCGGTAAATAGGTTTTGTAACGTTCTTAAACCAACCATTTTGAATTCTCCATTAGGATGATAAAGAGCGTGGATGCAACGACTACCTTCATATATTTGAAAATTGTCGGTCATCACTGGCTTCTTAATTGTTTTGAATAGCTCATGTGGAATTTGGTTTTCGAATAGCGACAGCGGTGAATATGACAGCAAAAAGCCACAAAACTGGGCCAGCAACACCAGGAATTATTGGAAAATATCCTGGCATAAGTATATGAATAATGAAACCGATGTCCGTGACAGACGCGATAGCCAAGTTAAGCCAAAACCCAAGACGACTATTTCGCCAGTTTAATAATATTGCAATTATGGAGACCGAAATAGCAAAGAAAACAAGGCTCCATGCATCTTGGTAAACTCGCCCTTGAACAAGGCCGGGTTCTAGTGTTGCTCCAAGCTGATAGGTGGCAATCGCAGCTTTAATGTGCAAAATCCCCCATAAAAGATAGAGTATTGCTCCAATTTTATGCATCATCATCATTACTACCTAAATCTACACGAATCGCCATGACGACCTTATAGAAGTGATTTTTTTCCAGATCTCTACGCAAGTTCTTAAACTATACATTTTGAATTCTCATTAGGTTATTTTATGATTTATTGTCCAAACCACAGTCGTGATAAGAGACAGTCTTTACGCACAAACCGGTAGTACAAAGTGCCTAGCAAGGAAAGAAAACCATCACAAATAATACCTTTGCAATAACAACATAAAAATAGGTGGCAGAATATTGTTAACCCATCTTCGTGACTTTTTCTACTCTAAATCATTGATATGTGGTAAT
>CAYNRB010000263.1:0-3840 GCA_964399475.1 uncultured Methylomarinum sp. | reverse complement strand
AAGACGGACAAAAAGACCAGCAAGATTGGATGATTAATTTTTTCCATCTCCCTTAGTCCGCTGACAAACAAAGCATCAAAACAACATAAACTGAATAAAGTAGCCTTGATGAAACAAAGTGGAATCAGGGGTTATGAATCAGGAAAAATCACTTGATTCCGCTACACTAGATCAAAACCTATTTTACAATTAATTGTTCATAATCTTTCTAAAACCTAGATATTATGTCTCCAACCAATAATGAGGATATTCGCTAGTGCCACCTAAAACTGCAATAATTGAAAAACTACTAGAAACGACTTCAAGAAAAGAGTTACTAGAAAATCCAGCTAATTGGTGGGCAGGGTTAACATTACCACAGGCACAAAAACTGACCCGGCATATTCAGACTTTTGAATTGGAACCCCAAGAATTTCGGATTGGAATTATCCATACCTATACCAGTGACCTACTACAACCATGGTTTGAATTTCATTCCGCAATTCAAAATGTCAAACTAGCAACTTATCATGCGCCCTACGGAATGAATCTGATGGAAGCGCAAGACAACTCTGGTTTGCAACAGCATGAACCTGATTTAACCGTTTTCATGTTACGCCGAGAAGATCTACATCCAGAATTTAGTAAACCCATAACTGGGTTAAGTAATAAGCATCAAGATATTTTGTCTAAGGAAGCCATATCACACTTATTAAATATACTCTCTCAATTCAGAGCCAATATTTCCGGTCGATTTATTGTCACCATATTGCCTTCTATTTTTGCGCCAGGCTTGGGGTTGTATGATACGCAAAGCAATCAATCAGAAAGCGCATGGTGGGATCAATTAAAAAGATCACTAACTCAAAAAATAGCAACACAACTTGAATCCACTTTGTACCTGGATCTTGATCAACTACTAGCTGAGAAAGGACGAGATAATTTTTTTGATTTGCGTTTTTGGTACAGCTCTCGTTTTCCTTTTAAACCACAGGCAGCCAATGAATTTGTTCGAAAAATACTCGACATAGCTAGTCTGTCATTAACTCCAAAAGCCAAAGTTATCGTATTAGATGCTGACAATACTTTATGGGGCGGCGTGATAGGTGAAGAAGGTATCAATGGTATTTCATTAGGACAGGATTACCCGGGTAATGCATTTATGGATTTTCAGCGTCGAATTCTGGATTATCAGGAACGTGGGTTTATTTTGGCAATATGTAGCAAAAACAATTATCAGGATGTGATTGAAGTATTACAAAATCATCCCCATCAAATTTTAAAAGAATCACATTTCGCAGCCATGAGAATTAACTGGCTGCCAAAACATGAAAATTTAAAATCGCTGGCCGAAGAGCTTAATTTAGGGCTTGATTCCTTTATTTTTGTTGATGACAGTGATTATGAATGTGGTATGGTTCGACAAGAATTGCCACAGGTTCATGTCGTGCAGACACCTAAGAAGCCAACTCAAATTCCTGGTTGTCTCGAAAATATCAGTCGTTTGGAGATTTTAAATCTGACTCAGGAAGATAAGCAAAAGACTCGTTTATATGCAGAGGAACGTCAGCGCCGAGAACACCATAAAGAAGTCGATGTTAGTGGTGGTGGAATCGATGAATATCTTGCTTCATTAAAGATGAAAATGGAAATTGAGCTTAATTCATCAAACCGGATCAGCAGACTGGCTCAGCTAACCCAAAAAACCAATCAGTTTAATTTAACCACACATCGCTATAGTGAGCAGCAAATCCAGGAATTTGTAGCTTCTGAGCAATGGCTGGTCGCATCGTTTACTTTGACAGATTCATTTGGCGATAGTGGCGTTGTCGGTTTGGCCTTAATCAATTATCAGGATAGCAGTCAGGCCAGAATAGATACCTTTTTGATGTCCTGTCGAGTGATAGGCAGAAAAGCAGAATCAGCATTTCTTGAAGCTTTGATGAAACAATTATCTGAACAGGGATTTGGATCAGTTAGCGCTCAATTTATACCGACACTTAAAAACCAGTTAGTCGAGAATTTCTATTCTGAGCAAAATTTTACAAAAAGCGAAGAAAATCAATATTTAAGGTCTTTAGAGGAAAAGCCTTGTTTATCATTTGATAATTTCCCAATAGATATTGTGTTTTGTTAAAATAAGCAATTCTAGAACAAATCGTAGGTTGGGTTAGATTTTTTAGCGCAGCGAAAAAACGTAACCCGACATTATACTAATTGATAGGACAGTGTTGGGTTACGTTATTGTGCTTTGCTTGATAAACCAACCAAAATCAATCTAAATAAATTCAATTCATTATGAGTACACTTGACCAAGTAATACAAACAGTTTCTGATACTTTGAATCTATCGCTTTCATCTATCAATGAAAATAGTTCAGCCGATAATATTGATGTTTGGGATTCTCTCGCACAGGTCAATCTAATGATTGCTTTAGAACAGACATTTGATATCGAATTAGAAGTGGAAGATTTTATGGAACTGGTCTCCGTCCGTACCATCACGGATTTCGTTGAAAAAAACGCATAAACTTCATGGATATATTACATACGCTTTCTGATATTGCTACACGTATTTTTTCAGAAGAAAAAATAGCCACATTGCGATCCACTTATTTTTCGATTCGTCGCAAGCTGAATCCAGTATTAAAGTTAATTTATGGAACCTATAATACAGAGGATCTCAAGGAACATCTTGAAAAGACCATAGGATCAGATTTTGAGATATTGATGGTTCATGGTTCAGTTAACCATATGCTTCCCATGTATACAGGATCACCGCTTGAATTAGTAAAAATGCTGATTGATTTTTGTGGTTCGGAAAAAACTCTGGTTATGCCTGCATTTTATTTTGGTGATCCTAAAGTAGGTAATATACATAAAACCTTTGAAGCCAATCCGGTTTATAACCTGAAAAGAACGCCCTCACAGATGGGGCTTATGACCGAATTATTTAGGCGTTCCAAAGGTGTAATACAGAGTAGACAACCTGTCTATCGGGTTGCAGCAATGGGGCCATTAGCGGAGGAATTAATCGAAGGACATGAGAATGCTTCAGGGCCAGCTGGTTTTGGTTCGCCTTTCGAATTCATGGCCGCGCATGATACGCTGGTTATCGGTATTGGAAAATCATTCCATGTCATGACTCAGGTTCATCATGTGGATGAAATTATGGGCGATGATTTTCCTGTGCCCAAAACACCGATTGAAGAACGAAAAATCATCAATGTGACGGTTGTTGACGGGAAAGAAGAAATCCCTGTGGTATTACAAGGACTAGGTTTGAAATGGCGTTTTAATATCTCTAAGCTTCCCAGTCTATTACAAGAAGGTGATTTAAAGTACTGGATGTTTCATCATACCCCACTATTTGCCGCCCGCGCTAAAGATGTAACCGAAAGTTTAATCAAGGCAGCAAAAAATGGTCAGACCTTATATGACCCATGATTTGTTTGTGGGTTGGGTTAGATTTTTTAACGTAGCGAAAAAACGTGACCCAACAAATGGGTAATGTCAGATTACACTGTCACACCTTATATAAAAGCTACGGTAATCTTAAAAATTCATGTATGGAAGCCCTATTATTATTTCTTTAGTATCCGCTATACGTCCCAGGGGGAACATGAAGACCGATAGCCACTCAGACATGCCATCAATGTAGCCTGGATGGAGCGTAGCGGAATCCAAGGTCAGTCGTATCATTCCTTCCCAGGTTTCGCTACGCTACATCCAGGCTACCCGTTAATTCAATATCAGTGACGGTTACCCTGGGTTTTAAGTACCCAAGTATAATTAATTTAACTAATTGTACGCAGGATTTTTTTTCATATTCAGTGTTGTATAAATAGGCGCATAGCGAGCT
>CAYNRB010000262.1:0-3888 GCA_964399475.1 uncultured Methylomarinum sp. | reverse complement strand
CGTTCATCCTTTTCACCATACAATTCTTTAAAAACCACTAAAGCCTGATTCAAATATTTTGATGCTAGCGGTTCACTCCCATTTAATAAGTATGCTTCTCCGAGTAAATTGGCGGTAATTGCAGTGAGTCTATGATTCTCAGGCAGTCCTTTGGCTCTTATTTGATACGCTTCCGTTAGCAATGTTATTGCCGGTTCAATTTTATTGTTTTTTAAATGTAACTGACCAAGACCCGTTAAAGGATAGGCGATTCTTACATCGCTTTTCTCAAAAATCTTTCTGAATATTTTAAAAGATTCTTCAAACACTTGTTTTGCGCTGTCCGCATCATCATTTTTTAGTAAGATTAAACCTAAACTGCTTAAAGATGCTGATACATAAGAATGATTATTACCAAATAATCCTCTCAGCATCTGAATAGCTTCTTTTTTTATTTTAATCGCTTCATCCAATTTGTTAAGATGGCTATAAACTTTTGATAGGTTGCCGAGACTTGCGACAATTTCGGCATGATCATTCTTATAAATAAACTGGCGGATCTTTAAGCCTTCTAAAACAACTGGCAAAGCCTCTTGATATTTACCCTGGTGAACAAGCGTAGATGTCAGTTGGTTTAAACTGTGCGCTGTTTCCAGACTCATAGCACCCATTGATTGTTTTCTTGCTTCCAGACCTAATTTAATCAATTTTTCAGATTCATCAAATTCGCCTATATACCTGTGTATTGCACCAAGATTTGTATATGCATCTCCCGCTTCTCTGGATTTCGAGCCAAATTTATGTAACACAATTGACAAGGTTTTTTCGTCAATTTTTTTTGCTTTTTTATAGTTACCCTCGTAACCATAAATAATTGAAAGTACAGCTTGCGGATTATTGATTTTATATTCGTCATTAATTCCACTTTGTTGATAGAGGGTGAAGCTTTTGTTAAGTAATTTTTTGGCCTTTTCATATTCCCCCAACTCAAAGATCAACTGACCTAGAATATAATAAGTCTTGGCAAACTCTAATTTCGTGGATTTTTCATTCAACCTTCTAAGTTCCAGAGTTTTATTTAGTAGGCTTAAAGATTCATCACTTTCACCCAGCTTTAGATAAACCGTAGCAATAACCTCCATCAAATTCGCTTGTAATAAAGGATCGTTAGAGAGTTTTTCAATTTTATTTTTGGCGTTCTCCAATAATTCAATTGCAGTAATATTTTTACCAGCATTTTCATTGGGGTCAGATGAATTGAAAATATCCACCATAAAGTTGGAAACTTGTTCGGATGTTTTTGCTTCTTGGATAGCACGTGCATTTTTCTCGGTAATGAGTATATTCTGCATACTGATAACTACGGAGAAAGTAATCAGAGAAATACTTGCGACCAATGAAAACAGTACACCGATGCGATGACGCTGAATATATTTTTTTGCCAAGTAAAAAAAACCGTCTGATCTAGCCTTGATAGGATAATGATTCATATATCGCTGTATATCATCGGCTAACTCAGCAACAGATTGATAGCGTTTTCCCGGCTCTTTCTGTAAAGCTTTAAGAACAATGGTATCCAGATCACCTTTCAACGAATTTCTAAGGTTTTTTAGATTATTTAGATTATTTAGATTATTTAGTGAAATATTACTGACGCTATAGTCTTCAATATTAACCAATGAGTTGGTATTGGAAATAACCGTGCTGGGCTTGTCCGGTAGTTGTTCACAAATCGCATTTTCAAGTTTCAAGCGATTTTGTTTTTCAAAGTCGAACAACTTTTCTTCTGTGAGTAATTGATACAGTAATGTGCCCAAGCCATAGACGTCTGTTCGAGTTGTAATCTTACCTCCCAAGACCTGCTCAGGAGAAGCACTTGCGAGAGTTAAAATTCTCGTCTCTATTTTTGTATCGGCAACCTTTTTAGGAAATGAATCCGGATCAAGAATTTTAGCGACACCAAAATCCAATAATTTTACCTGTCCGTCTTTAGTCACCAGTATATTTTCAGGTTTGATATCTCTATGAACAATCAAATTCTGGTGAGCATATTTGATCGCGTCACAGACTTGTAAAAATAATTCAATTCTAGTTTCAAAATCTAATTTGTTAATTTTACAGTATTCAATGATAGGTTTACCCTTAACGAACTCCATTACCAAATAAGGCAAACTGGCATCAGTGGTACCACCGTCAATCAATCCAGCAATATTAGGGTGATTTAAATTTGCCAGTATTTGCCTTTCACTCTGAAATCTTAATAATGTTTCTGAGGTAAGGGATTTAATGTGAATGAGTTTAATAGCGACTTCCTGTTCAAACTCTGAATCTATTCTGATCGCTTTAAAAACGGTTCCCATTCCCCCTTCGCCAAGGATTGCCTGTAATTCATAGTTATCAATTTTATCGCCTTTTTTTAATTCAAATCTGTCCACCATTAATTGTTCGACGTTTGAGGAGATTAATTTCGTGATATGATTATCTCTGCCATCAGAATCCAGCATATTAATAACAGTTTGATAGATCTCAGAGTTATCTGCTGATTTTTTCTTAACAAAATCTTTTCTTTTGGAAAATTCAATCTCTAAAGCTTGTGCAAATATATCTTTGATTTTAATCCATTTTTCACTGTCCATTTTCACCCCATCTTTACGCTGCTCTTCATTCTTCAATGGCAACTTTAAGCCATGCTTTGACTGCGCGAATTTCTCTCTCAATTGTCGCTAACGAAAGCGCTTCAACTTTTGCAATTTCACTATTGGAAAGACCTGAAAACACCCTGAGTTCAAATATTCTTGCGGCTCGCTCATCAAAGTTTTCAAGCTTCAGCATAAGTTCGTCGAGTAAAATTAATTCGGTTTCATTACCTGCCACATAAATAGCCACATCGTCAAAGTTTACTTTTTGCAATTTTCCACCGCGTTTTTTTGCCAGCTTTGTTCTGGCGTGATCCACTAGAATGTGTCTCATTTGTTTTGCGGCTATGGCAAAAAAATGTATGCGGTCATTCCAGTTCACGTCCATCTTGACTAATTTGATATATGCCTCATTAACCAGCGCTGTGGATTGTAGAGTATGTGCAGTATCTTCATTTTTCATATATTGGCTAGCCAGTTTATGCAGCTCATCAATAATAATGGGCGTTAGCTTATTTAAATTTTGCTTATTGCCTTCGCTTAATTCAGAAAGTATTTGGGTAAATTCGTGGCTTTTATGCATTACGATCTCATCAAAAAAATGATTGATTACTCACAATAATTTACTCAATACTACTTTAATTCCTTAAATTATAAAAGCGGCTCCATGAATAGGAGCCGCATTGATTATCTAACTAAAATGATCCCTAAGGATTAATTTCAGCCGGAGCAGCGGCATCATTGCCAGATGCCCCTAGCCCAAAGGTGTTATTCTCATTGGTACTAATGGTACTATCGTTAACAAAGATGCCGTAGTTCCAGCCTCCCTGTCCTCTGTTGGAGTTTATACCATTTCCAGAAACACCTGTGATGATCTCAGAATCAACGATGTCTAGTTCGCTGCCGTCTAGCAGTAATATGGCTGCAACAGGTCCACCGGCTCCACCACCACCAGCACCACCAAGTCCACCACGACTACCAGAGCCTCCATTGCCACCTTTGCGTGCCCCCACATCCGCTCCAGTACCGCCTCCGCCACCGGCTCCGCCAGTTCCACCGTTTCCTCCAGCACCACCGATGCCACCATTGTTACTAACAATTTCACTGTTTGCAATGGAGACAAAATTTACCGATGAAAGCGCCAAGCCGAATGAACCGCCGCCACCTCGGCCAACATTACCGCCGTTTCCGCCCTCACCACCTTCACCGCCACCGCCGCCCCCGCCGCCATCATCACCATCATTACCAGGACCGGGACCGCCCCCTCGGCCTC
>CAYNRB010000261.1:0-3940 GCA_964399475.1 uncultured Methylomarinum sp. | reverse complement strand
TAATCATATTTACTTGTAATTCATATAGTTAATTTTCGACTGGAAGCGGTATTAGCCCACTATACTTTGTTTTTTGCATACAGTTAATAGACTGATTGTTGTCAAACAATTTAATAAAACCTTGACTTTATGGCTTGGAATTCCTATTCTTCGGATTATACAACTGGAAGAATTATTCCGTGGCACTATAGACGGTGCCAGTGTGTGCCCTCGCGAGGTCGTCAAACGTGCCCTGCATCACAATGCGGCTGCCATTATTTTTGCACATAATCATCCTTCAGGTATCGCCGAACCCAGTCAGGCAGATCGGAAAATCACCGAAAAACTGCAGCAGGCACTGGAATTACTGGATATTCGTGTGTTGGATCATTTTATTATTGGTGATGGTCAGCCTTATTCTTTTGCAGAACATGGCCTGATATAGCGTTTACTTTGTTTGTCCTATCTACTGCCTTATTTCACTGGCAAAATAACGCGTACCAACATTACCGCCCATAGAATATAAGTGGCAACTTGATATTGAGAATTATATGTAAAAAAACCTGACATACTGGTGCGTATGTCAGGTTTTAAGAGATTTTGAAATCGTTTAGCTATTATTTCGCTTTACGACGACCAAACCCGAATGCTGCTAAACCCATACCCAATAGCGCTAAAGAAGTTGGCTCAGGAACAGAAACAACAACTTGATCGGCACCAAAAGATCCGAATGAATCAAAAGTAGCATCGACAGCAACTTTATTATTGATTAAATACTCTATGTCATTGACATTAGATACATCACCAAAAAGCGCATGTGCAAACAATATATCGCCAGCAGTATTTACAAATTGAGTAGCAGAGACACCATCTACAGTTAGGGTAATATCAACACCGCCCTGATCGATGGTTAATAATGTTATAAAGAAAGCGTCAAAAACCGATCCGCCGCCTGTTTCTGTCGCTGAGAAGTCAAAACCTGCTGCATTTGCATAGGTAAGAGTCGTATTAGAACCCGTAGCAAAACCCGTACTAATTCCCAATTCACCACCTGTAATAATATAACTTGCTCCACCTGGTCCAACTGGACTTTCTTCAATCGCAATTGTGCGGGAAGCAGAGAAGTCAGAACTTGCACCTAATGCGCTTGTGGTAGTCCCCGAAGCATTAGTAAATGCTGCGTCGACGCTAAAATCATCAATATTGACAACCGCCTGAGCGCCAGAAGAGAGTATTAAAGCACCGGCAGTAAATGCGATTCCTAATATTTTTTTATTCATTTTATAATTCCTATTTCATAACTTAAAATATCACGGAGCGTTCCGTAGTTGTGTGCAGCCCAGCCATCTCAATTACCTGAGACCTGAGGTTTTCCGACCCTACTTCACAGCAGGTGTGGCATCATTGTTCATCTGAACAATTGTATACTTATGCAAGGCAGACTAAAAAACCAACCCCCCCAACCTAACTTAACATCTTTCTATGGTAATCAAAAACACGATAAACCTTACTTTTCATGCTTTAAGAAAACACTACTCTGAAAGTTAGTGGTTAAACAAAAAGCACTAACTATGCCTAAAAGTTTTTTTAATTTATTATTCAATAGGTTATATAAAATAAAGGCTATTTTCATCTGACTCACAACACTAAATTGTAAATAATGCTGACACCCGCCCTTCCGAGGAATGAAATTTAACAGGCGAAGCTGACCACTGCTACCTTAAATAACCTTTTATTTTCAATAGTATAGGAAAAAAACTACACAGGATATTGCATAAAAACTATTGTAAAAAAAACTGACACATTGTAAACAACACTTATGTATAACCCGATCATTCGCCAGCATCGTGATAAATTAACAAAACACGCAGGCTCCAGCAAGAGCATGATTCCAGCCCGTTATCCCGCAATCATGCTCCTATAGCTCCTTATGTATAAAACCGATATTTTTAATCATTTAGCTTATTAGCTTAAATATCTAATTGATAGAGAATAATAATGGCGATCTCCGAGAACATATTCTATAATTAATATTCTTTCTCAGCTTAAATAGACCCACAAGCATGAATATCAAGCCATTTGCAATTACTATTTGCCTTTTTTTTGTCAGCCCTCTAGTTTTCGGAGCAATTTATGAGTTGCAAGATGAATCCTATAATATAGACGATTTAGGCCTGACAACATCGTTAGACGATGAGGCAAACAATTCGTTTTACGAGCAGGATTTTCCTGACTCCGAAACCTGGATCAACAAATTTGAGCAACATTATCTTGAAACTGTCAGACTGTTAAAAAACAAACAGTTTGAGGAAGCAGAAAAAAAAATTAATAACTTACTGCAGCAACATCCCAAAGAAGCGGATATCTATATTTTAAAAGCCACATTAGAAAACTTTAGGAGAGAACCTTATCTGGTCATCAAAAGCTATCAAAAAGCAATTGCACTGGATCCCGACAATCTTAAAGCTCAACTGGGGTTAGCAACATCTTTCTTGCAAGCGGGTCAATTAGCGGCAGCAAAAAAATATGCCAGCAGTGCTTTGGTTATCAACAAAGAAATCGCCCATACTTATATGTTATTAGCAGAAATTGCGACTCTGGAAAATAATCCAGGAGAAGCTGAAAGTCTACTGTTGATCGCCCAAAAGAAAGCCCGAGACAATTATCAACAACAAATAATGCTAGCAAAGAAACTAGCAAAACTTTATATTCTACAAAATCAACCCAAGAAAGTCCTAGCAATAGCGGAAAGTCTAACAGATAGATATCCAGGAGACGACTCGGCACTTGCTCTTCTGGCAAGCTCTCAGATTTATAACCAAAAAACAAACGCTGCAAAAATCTCCTTAAAGAAATTAATAGCTCGCGATCCCAAGAATATTCGCCATCGCTCACTGCTGGCTAAACTTTTAGCCAATCAACCCGAAAATAAACAACAAGTCCTCAATTTACTGAATGAGATAAGCGCAATAGCGCCAGAAAATACTCAGCTTGAAATTCAAAAAATAGTGCTGCTTACCCGACTAGAGCTTTATTCAGAGGCCTTTAATTCAGTTAAAAAAGTGAAGCAATTCTCGGATGATAAAGGCCTGGCAGAAATATTGGAAGGCGAAATTTACCTGGCTGAGAATAAAAAACAACCGGCACTTGTCGCTTTCCAGAAAAGCTACAAGCTACAAGCTAACACCAAAGCTTTAAATATGGTTGTCAATATTTTGATTTCTCAAGGCAAAAAATCAGCTGCCATTAATTTTCTAAACCAGGAAGTAAAAATCAACCCCAATAATTTTGCCGCCCATATGAAACTTGCTCATATTTTTCAGCAACAAGAAAAGCTTAACGATGCAACAAAGCATTATCAAGCCATTCTTGATGAATATCCTGATAACGTGATTGTTCTGAATAATCTGGCATGGATTTATCATCAAAATAATAATCCGGACGCTTTGGAATTAGCTGCAAGAGCCTATCAAATTGCGCCAAAATCAGCCGGTATAGCAGACACTTATGCGACTATTTTGGTCAGTCAGGGTGATCGTGTTAAAGGTATCGAGATTTTTGAAAAAGCAAGTAAACTGGCACCTGAAGACTTTGATATCCAATATCGTCTTGCAAATGCTTATGCTTCAAGCAACCAGACGAAACAGGCCATTCAAATTCTCAAAACCATTGTCGAAACTGATCAAACATTTTCAGAGAAAGAGATGGCGATCAATTTGTTAAAGAAATTAGTCCGGTAGAACAGATTATCATGTGCCTCATTCGCCACCGAGTATAAACCCACTATAGAGTGTGGCTTCAAAATAATGTAGGATGTGCTGACGATAAGAGGCGCATCAATGGTGTTGATAAGATGTGCTTCGTTCCTCAGCACATCCTACGCTAATTGTCATAACTTAGGTGGTTTCAGGGTGCAATCTAAAGTGAGGGGGAAGCACTCGCTAATAAACTCAACAAAAAA
>CAYNRB010000260.1:0-3959 GCA_964399475.1 uncultured Methylomarinum sp. | reverse complement strand
TTACCCCGGTGACCCTCGAAGAATCCGTTGACTGAATTTAATACGGAGAGAATTGTGCTTTTTGAAAAAATTTAGTAGTTAGGAGTGAGGATTTAATAATATCCGAAAGTTTGACGCAGGATTTTTGTCCGTCTTCTGTGTTGTAGAAATGGGCGCATAGCAGGCTACGTAACTATTTCTACAACACAGAAGACGGACAAAAAAACAAGTCAAGATTCGGATATTATTAAATCCTCGCTCCTTAGTAAAGGAATCAGGAGAGATACTCAGTACCACCCGAGCATAATCTGATCGAAAGGGATGGCTTGTTAACCTTGCTGTCACCACTGGTGGGTCTAGGAGTGGCAGTGTTGTTTCCAGACATGATCTATCTACTAGTCCTACGTCAATATAATGTTGATGGAGTACTAGTTGTCTGGCTGACAAAATGATGTGGATACGAATAAAACCAGTCATTATGCGTTTGCCGAAAATCTATTAATGATAATTAATAGAGTATATTTTTAGTCAGATAGAAACAATTACCTCGCAATATTAATACATTATAATATAATTATATTTATCCTATTCTAACAACAATATTAGACCGGTACTTTTACCACTTAAATAATTAAAGGAATCTAAAATGAAAAAAATACTATTCATACTATCCATTGTTACAGTCTTTGCTTTCAATACTGCAGTGGCTGAAAACAGTACAGAAACACAAGCATCTAAAAAAAATAAAGCGGGTCCTATGGCCGTTTTTAAACGTACAAGTCCTATGCCATTATTGATGTCTGTTATCGTCAAAAATGCGGATAAACTAGGGTTAAGTGAAAAGCAGAGTGCTGTTTTTACACAGTGGCGTGTAGAAAATATGGCACTATCCCTTAAACTTGGAAACAATATTCTTGCAGAAGAAAAGGCAATTAATCAGGCTGCGTTAGATGGAAAACCCAAAGCTGAAATTGAAAAAATGATGGCTTCTGTTTTGGAAAAACGCCAAACCATGGCAAGCAATATGCTGACATGTCGTGACCTGATGGTAAAAACACTTGATCCAACACAATGGGAAAAACTTGTAACAATCTACAATAAAATGAATAAATCATAGAATGAGGCGAATTCACTACCGACAAAGCAGAGGCTGGTAGTTTGCAATGAACAAATGTAATTCGTCAACTGTAGCGCTTTAGCAAAGAAGCAGCAGTCTTGTTCTCACTAGAAAGGAAATATTATGTTTAAAAAAATCACTTTAGTATTATTGGCTTTGTTAGTCATCTCGGGAAGTATTTTTTACTTTCTAAATTCAAAAGATAACTATGATGTCAGTAAATATTCGGCTTTGGTACCCGATGCATTTACTACAGGCTCTATATTAGATTTTACACTTCCTGATCAATTCGGAAAAACACACAGCTTAAATGCCAACACTAAAACGCTTGTGTTTACTTTCGCAAGGGATTCATCTCATACCATGACAGAATTTTTAAGGGAAAAAGAAGACGGTTATCTTAATCGAAAATCAGCCTATTATATTGCAGATATTAGTACAGCACCCGTATTCGTACGAAATGCTTTTATTATACCTGAATTGCAAAAAAGCCCTTACCCTGTACTTATTATCCATGAAGAGAAAATTGCTGAAAAGTTTAGGTATGATGCAAAAAAAGAAGCTATAAAGATAGTTACATTAGAAAATAAAAAAGTAACAGATATCCAGTTTGTTACCAATCTAAAGGAATTTGAAGAAGCACTAAACTAGTACTCCTTCAATTTTAGATTGATTGGGATGGATAATCCCCGCGGTCTCCGTGGGGATTCATATAAGGACACTCTGCGTTTTGTAACGTGAAGCATAACCAGCTACACTCCCATGCTGAGCATAGGAACAATAAATTCAACTTGTTTTTTGCCCATCACTCAATGTTGATGGATATAGTCGATCAAATCAGCTGCGTTGTTGAACTCGCTTGAACAAGCTGGCGATACAACCTTAGCTCTATGAAGTACACAAAAAAGATTATTTAAGATAAATAAATTGGAAAATACAATGGAAATTAAAATATTCATACGCTACTTATTATTATTCTATTTCGTCACCCTACCGGCTTATGCTCAGGATGATGGCATTGAAAGCCTGCGTAATACCAGTAAAGCATTCGCCTCTGTTGCACAAAAAGTTTCCCCCTCGGTGGTTTTTATCCAGGTTGAAAGTACCAGAACACACCCCCAAATGCAGCAGTTTTCATTACCTTTTGGACAAGGCAGTCCATTTAATGATGATAGGTTCAAGCGTTTTTTTGGTGATCAGTTTCGTGGTTTACCTCAACAGCCTGGGCAGCAAGGTGCACAGCCACGACAAAAAGCAATGGGACAAGGTTCAGGGTTTGTTTTTAAGGTAGATGGTGGATTGTTAACGGACAAAACTTACATCATGACCAATAATCATGTGGTAGACCAGGCGGATAAAATTACGGTTAAATTCCAGAATGGCAAAGAATATATCGCCAAAATCAAAGGCACAGATCCCAAGTCTGATGTGGCTATTTTAGAGATTAAAACAGATGACCATCCTGCACTAAAAATGGGTGACTCCTATAGCTTGCAAGTCGGTGAATGGGTAGTTGCTATAGGTAACCCTTTTGGTTTAAGTCATACCTTAACTGTTGGAGTAGTCAGTGCTAAAGGCCGTAGTAGTGTAGGCATTAATGATTATGAAAATTTTATTCAGACGGATGCCGCTATCAATCCAGGTAATTCAGGAGGACCTTTGGTTAATCTGGATGGCAAAGTCATCGGTATGAATACCGCTATATTTAGCCGTAGCGGAGGTTCTATGGGAATAGGATTTGCTATTCCTATCAACTTGGCTAAAAACATAGGAAATCAGTTAATCAATACCGGCGAGGTTATTCGAGGTCAATTAGGTGTTGTTATTCAGCCATTAACCAGTGAGTTGGCAGATTCCTTTGGTGTGGAGCAGGGACAAGGCATCCTGGTTGCTCAGGTCTCTGAAGACTCACCGGCGCAGCGAGCTGGTATAAAACAAGGTGATGTGATTATTTTATACCAAGGCAAGAAAGTTAATAATATCGGACAATTTAGAAATACTGTTTCACTAACGGCACCAAACAGTAAAGAGAAAATTGTTATTTTACGAAATGGTAAACGTAAAAATCTGACAGTGACTATAGGCAAGCAAGGTGAAGATACCCAAGTCGCTGATAGTTCAACACAAAATACACATGAAATTGGTCTGGCTGTACAATCAATCACACCGCAACTAGCTAGACAATTTAATGTAAAAGCAGGTAAAGGAGTCATTGTAACGCATGTTAAACCAAACTCTATCGCCGCGACGGCAGGCATTAAACCGGGTACTGTTATATTGAAGGCGAACCAAAAACAGGTGAAAAATGCAACCGACTTTAAACAGGCAATTAAAGACAGTCAAGCTAACAAAAGAGTGGTATTACTTATTAGAAGCAATAATATGCAGCGCTTTGTTGTTCTGAGTTGGTAATTAAATAAGTTTACATATGAATGTACACATTTCTTAGTTTTCTATACGACTGAGTGTACATAAAATAACTTCGATAAATTACGGGGCTTTTGGTTTGTCGCCTACATTGTGGCAACTGCTGCCACAATGTAGGCTATCAGCAAAATCGACCGATAGAAATTCGCATCTGTGACTATGTTAAAGTATGTAACATAAATACTAAGGAAATTTTATATGAATAGTACTACTGACACCCCCAAAAAACACAAATCCCGTCCACTGCTTGATCTGTTAATCAGTATAGTCATACCTTCGATAATTTTGATGAAGTTGAGTGGAGAAACTGACCTTGGAGCGACCAGAGCATTGATTCTGGCACTTGCTTTACCTTTTGGCTGGGGTCTATTCGAGCTAGTCAAATATAAAAAATTTAACTTTGTGGCCTTGCTAGGGTTAGTTAGTGTATTACTGA
>CAYNRB010000259.1:0-4014 GCA_964399475.1 uncultured Methylomarinum sp. | reverse complement strand
GTGGCTGTCGGTCTTCCATGTTCCCCCTGGGATTTATAGCGGATACCAAAAATCCGACTCAATAATGGATGATTATTTATTCCAACTCCCTAAGCCTAAGGCAAGTGTAAAAATTTCGTTGCTATTCATCTAATTTAGTAGGTAGAATTGGAATATTCTACAGAATTTACCCACTCTATTTCACTTAGGAGCGAGGATTTAATAATATCCGAATCTTGGCTTGTCTTTTTGTCCGTCTTCTGCGTTGTAGAAACAGTTGCATAGCTCGCTATGCGCCCGTTTCTACGCCTTGAAGACGAACAAAAATCCTGCGCCAAACTTTCGGATATTATTAAATCCTCACTCCTTAGTTCCTTAGTTATTTGTTTTCCACCCCTTACTTACTTCGATCTAATTTCCTATAAGCAATAGCTTCACTTAAATGGACAATTTCTATTTGATCGGAATGCGCTAAATCAGCAATGGTTCTAGCCAATTTTAATATTCGATGATAAGCCCTGTGAGACAAACCAAACTGATCCATAGCTTGCTCCAAAATTTTATGACCTTGTTCTGATAAAGCACAGATTTTTTTGATTTCTTTAGCTGATAATTCTGAATTTACTTTACCTTGTCTGGTTATAGCAATATTTCGCGCAGCTTCTACACGTTCTCTAATTTGAGCACTAGTTTCTTCACCTTCTGGAGAACCTTTTCGTAAAACTTCGTGTGATACTCTAGGTACTTCAAGATGCATATCTATTCGATCTAATAACGGCCCTGATATTTTGGCTTTATATTTTGCAACTTGATCCAGGGTACAGTGACAGCGGCCAGATGCATCTCCCATATATCCACAAGGGCATGGATTCATGGCTGCGATTAATTGAAATTTTGCAGGAAAATCAGCCTGTCGGGTGGCACGGGAAATAGTAATATGTCCCGTTTCTAATGGTTCTCTTAAGACTTCCAAAACCTTGCGATCAAATTCAGGCAGTTCGTCTAGAAAAAGCGTACCATTGTGTGCGAGGGATATTTCTCCCGGTTTTGGATTGCTTCCTCCTCCAACCAATGCGGCGGCGGATGCTGTATGGTGCGGTGCACGAAAAGGTGGTGTCAACCATTTATCAACATCCAATCCTCGGTCACTAATTGATGCAATAGCGGCTGTCTCCTGAGCCTGAGTCTCTGTTAATTCAGGCATAATAGTCGGCAACCTAGAGGCTAACATGGATTTTCCTGTGCCTGGTGGCCCTAACATAAGTAAATTATGTGACCCACTTGCCGCAATTTCAAAGGCTCTTTTTACATGAAACTGCCCCTGAACATCAGAAAAGTCTAATCCATTTGAGTTGTCCTTTTTAACCAGCTCTGGAATATGTGTAATTAAGGATTTTTGCCCACTGATATGCGCACACACTTCGAGCAAACTACTAACTGGCAATAGCTCTACGTCATTGACCAAAGCGGCTTCATTAGTATTATCTAAAGGCAATATCAGCTTTCGATTTGCATTTCTGGTATGGATGGCAACGGGTAATGCGCCGGATATGGCTCTCAACTCACCAGTTAATGACAGTTCTCCTACACATTCAAATTCAGCTAGACGTTTTTTTGGAATTTGGTCAGAAGCAGCTAAAATACCCAGTGCAATTGCCAAATCAAATCGTCCACCTTCTTTTGGTAAATCTGCTGGTGCCAGATTGATGGTAATTCGTTGAATGGGAAATTCAAAATGAGAATTTAATATAGCCCCTCTCACTCTGTCTTTACTTTCTTTTACCGCCGTTTCCGGTAAACCAACAATACTGAGTGAAGGTAAGCCATTAGTTACATGTACTTCTACCGTAACCAATGGCGCATCAATACCTGAGCGCCCTCGACTATAAACGACAGCTAAAGACATCTATATTGATCTATTCTTATCTATCTAACGACTAATTACTTGGCTCATTTTTCTCTAACATCGCAACTCGTTTTTCCAAGTCTTCCAGTTTAGACCGAGTTTTAGCCAGAACTGCTTTTTGTACTTCAAATTCTTCACGCGTAACCAGATCCAGTTTAGCTAAGGCACTTTGCAAAATGGCATGAAAGTTTTTTTCCATGTCTTCCTTAAAGCTAGTTAAACCCGAGGGAACGGCATCTGCTAAGCGGTTGGCAATATCGTCAATTGATTTTGGGTCAAACATATAAAAAGCTCACTTTGTTTTGTTGGAAATAATTCTTGAACCTGTTATTTTAGCACAGGTTGGTACATTCAAATATTGTCTTGACTAATAACAACAGTAAAGCCACTTCTTAAATTACATCCCACGGAGATAAAATGAAAACTGGCATAATCGGATTAGGTGCAATGGGTTTAGGTATGGCACGAAATATTGCCAATGCAGGCTTGTTAACCACAATCTATAACCGGACTACTAGAAAATCTCTCGCATTAGCCAGTGAATTAAATCTTTCCCATTGCAGATCCCCACAACAATTAGCTGAACAAGTTGATATTGTATTAATCTGCGTTTCTGCTGACAAAGATGTATTGGAAATGGTTAGCGCTATTTCAGAAACGATTAAACCAGACTCTATTGTCATTGACATGTCTACAGTGAGTAATAAAACAGCGCAACATGCAGCCATTATATTATCAAAAAAACAGGCTGTTTTTTTAGATGCGCCTGTCTCAGGCGGTGTGGAGGGCGCTAAAAATGGAACATTGGCCATAATGGTTGGCGGAGATAAAAACGCTTTAGAAATAGCCAGGCCTGTTTTAGAAACCATGAGCTCACGCATTGTTTATATGGGAAAGACTGGCTCAGGACAAAGCACCAAAGCAGTCAATCAAATTATGGCGGCAGGTATCAATCAGGCTGTTACTGAAGCATTAGCTTTTGGTCAGGCACAAGGTCTGGATATGGAAAAAGTCATTGATGTCATTTCTGGTGGTGCTGCGGGGAACTGGTTTTTACAGCATAGGGGATCCAGTATGACTAAATCCAAATTTGAACCGGGGTTTAAACTTGCTTTACACCATAAAGATTTAAATATTTGCAAACAGATGGCTCTACAAACAGGGGTATCTACATTTATAGTGGATAAAACTGTAGCTGATTATGAAAAACTAATGCAGGCAGGGTTTGGTGATGAGGACATTTCTGCGCTGTTTCGTCTTTTGAAATCAGAGAATCAGTAATTAAAATTAAACTCACTACACAGCTTTTTGATTCAACGCCATATTGAATCAAAATTTATAGAAAAACCACAATGACCAAGTTTAAATTCGAGCGCTTCCTTACTACAATCATTCTGTTTTCTAAAACCCTCTGAATTATTCAGGTAGATTTTCGCCAAACGAATTTCTGGATAAGCAAGAATATAATAGGCAACGCCTTCTCGCTGATAAAGTTCAAACTTCATCAGCTCATCTCTTTTAGTGCTAGACAAAGAAACCACCTCAATGATTAATTCTGGCGTTACCCTGACTTTTTCATCAATATCTTGGCATAAAACCATGACATCCGGTCTTACTACCGTATCATTCGATACTTGCCAGTCCGTTTCCATCAAAACACAACAATGGTCACATTGATTGAATGTATTATTTAATCCCAGTTTGATTTCTGATGCAATATTTAAAGCAACGGTTTGATGTGTCACTGTTGGAGAGGGCGACATCGCATAAGGCATTCCCTCAATAAGCTCCCAGTCACCCACCCAATGCTGATAATCTTCTAAAGTATAATACTCTTGATAGGCTAAAGTCATTTTATACTCCGTTTAAGACGTTGACGTTTACACAAAGCTACTTTGTTCAATTTTCCCCGAGTAGGTATATATTTGCATATCATCCAGCGCATAAACAATCCATACTTCCTGCGCACCCTTAGCTAAATATAGCTCTACTTTCTGTTGAATCTCAATTTTGGAGTTTGAGGGTGAAAAAATTTCAATGCATATTTCTGGCGCTTTCGGATAAGGGGTCACAAAACCAAATTCATCAACAAATTTACCTGATAACCAGGCAACATCAGCCACCTTAAC
>CAYNRB010000258.1:0-4021 GCA_964399475.1 uncultured Methylomarinum sp. | reverse complement strand
CTAATAGTACAAGCTAATGTCGGATAACGCTATCGCTCATCCAACCTACAAAATAATATCCACTCACACCCTACTTTTCCTGAAACTGAGGAATTTAAATATTAACCACTTAAGTTTATGGCAAGAAATTTGCTAAAATTTAATTTTTGAATAAATTTTCTTATACAAATACATACACCGTACAAAAAAACAAACGCTTATTCATTAACTTAAAGTCCACAAGGGTTTTGCATCTATTATAATAGGCTCAAGCAACAAACATTTAGCAAACAAAAAGCCATTTAATGCATTCGCTTTCTGGTTTTTTGCACCAATTTAATGCAAAGCAACTACTAACTTCAACTAAAGATAAAATTTATTATGCAAATAGGAATGATCGGCCTAGGTAAAATGGGCGCCAATATGGCTAAACGCTTAATGGCTGGTGGCCATGAGTGTGTTGGCTTTGATGTGAATAATGCCAATGTGGAAAGCCTTATCCAAGATGGAGCCCTAGGCGCATCATCACTGGAAGAATTAGTGACTAAACTCCAAGCACCTCGCGTTATTTGGTGCATGGTACCTGCTGGAGACATAACGGATCAGACAATAACTACCTTAGCGGAACTTCTAGATACAGATGATATCGTTATTGATGGCGGCAATTCATTTTATAAAGATGATGTTCGTCGCGCTGAAATGCTTACCGAGAAAGGTATATCTTATGTTGATGTAGGTACCAGTGGTGGTGTCTGGGGTGTTGAACGTGGGTATTGTTTAATGGTTGGGGGTAATAAGCAAACTGTTCAGTATCTAGATCCTATTCTTAAAACTTTGGCTCCTGGGAAGGGCGATATAGAAAAAACACCAGGCCGTGAAAACCTGCCTGGAACGGCTGAAGAGGGTTACTTACATTGCGGCCCATCTGGGTCGGGTCACTTTGTTAAAATGATCCATAATGGCATTGAATACGGAATGATGATGGCTTATGCAGAAGGTTTTGATATATTACGTAATGCCACCTGTAAAGATTTACCCGAAAAACATCAATATGATCTTGATTTAAAAGATATAGCTGAAGTATGGCGCAGAGGCAGTGTGATTGGCTCTTGGTTATTGGATTTAACCTCAATCTCGCTTGCAGAAGACCCTGAGTTATCTACCTATTCTGGATATGTAGAAGACTCTGGTGAAGGTCGCTGGACTGTTCAGGCTGCTATTGAAGAGGCTGTCCCCGCCAATGTATTAACTGCGGCTCTGTTTTCCAGATTTCGCTCACGTCAGGAAAATACCTTTGCTGATAAAATGTTATCAGCCATGCGTAAACAATTTGGCGGTCATGTTGAAAAGAAATAAGCTTTATGGAGCATCCAAGTGATTGATACAAAACCTGAAAACCCGTTTAATTCTGGCATTAATAATGTTAATACACCCGAACCCTGTACGGTTGTTATTTTTGGCGGCGGAGGCGATTTAACTCGGCGTAAACTTTTACCTGCACTTTACAATCAATCACTGGACGGTGAATTACCTGCTAATTTTGCTGTATTAGGACTCGCTCTTGAAGAAATGGATGATATTCAATACCGCGAGTTTGCGAAAAAAGGGGTTGAGCAATTTTCAAGGCAGGCTTTAGATGCTCATCACTGGTCTGGCTTTGAGGATTGCTTGCATTATTTACAGGGTTCTTTTGACAATCCCGATGTTTACCAACAACTAAAGAAACGTCTGGAAGATATAGAGTCTGAATTCAGCATACCTGGTAATCGTATTTTCTATTTAGCCATTCCACCGGGCCTTATTGAAACCTGTGTTACCCAGCTTAAAGCAGCGGGGCTGGTTATGCCGATTGATGATCACAGTCCATTTTCTAGAATTATCGTAGAAAAACCCATCGGTAGGGATATTGAAAGTGCCCGACAGGTTAATGCGACTTTATCCAGGAGCTTTGCTGAAAAGCAAATTTACCGAATCGATCATTATCTAGGCAAGGAAACCGTACAAAATATTTTAGCCATGCGTTTTGGCAATGTTATTTTTGAACCCTTATGGAATTCAAAATATATTGATCATATACAAATTACGGTTGCCGAAGAAGAAGGCGTAGGTACGCGAGCAGGTTACTATGATGGTGCGGGTGCATTACGAGATATGGTTCAGAATCATATTTTACAATTGCTAACCCTAATTGCCATGGAGCCACCCTGGAGCATGGATGCTGATGTGATGCGTGACAATCGCCAAAGTGTGATCAATTGCTTAAGACCCATTACCGACAAGAATTTTGATGAGCATGTTGTTAGAGCTCAATATGGCTCAGGTTTTCATCACGGAGAGGATGTTCCAGGCTACAGACGGGAGGATGGTGTCTCTCAAAATTCGATCACAGAAACTTATATTGCACTAAAAATATTTGTTGATAACTGGCGTTGGGCAGGCGTTCCTTTCTACATCCGTACGGGTAAACGTATGCCTAAACGCGCCAGCGAAATTGCCATACAATTTAAAAGCGTTCCGCCTATTTTATTTAATGCTAATCAAGACCGCCCTCTGGATCCCAATGTATTGGCCTTAAGCATTCAACCCAATGAAGGTTTATCACTGCGTATCGCCACAAAATTACCGGGTTCCAAACTTAGAATTTTCCCGGTAAAAATGGATTTTCGATATGGCTCAACTTTTGGCGAACAATCACCTGAAGCTTATGAGCGTTTATTACTGGATGTCATGGCGGGAGATGCTACCTTATTTATGCGACGTGATACGGTGGAATCTTCCTGGATTTGGGTAGATAACATTCTCAACAACTGGTCTAGCAGCGGTACTCGCTGGCTACCAGAATACAGTGCAGGTACCTGGGGACCTTTAGAAGCAGATCGCCTGATTGAAACGGATAATCGTAAATGGCGTTTATTATGAGCCAGGAAATTTCAGATTCAAAAATTATCACCCAGCCGCCTAAAAAAGTTCGCATTGCTCATATTGAATCGGAATTAGATGGTTTATGGGCGCAATTTAATAAGAACATCAATGGTGGGCAAACCGTCATGCGTGCTTGCATGTCTAATCTTATTATTTATTGTGATACGCTCGCTGAAGCTGAAATTATTAATCAAGAATTACCCGGTATTGTTGATGCGCATCCGGCTCGGATATTGCTACTGGTAGGAAAAGTTGAAAAAGGAGCGCTCAAAAAAAGGACGCTTGAAGCCTTTGTATCTATTTATTACATGAAGGTACCGGATGGCCTACAAGTTTGCGCTGAAAGAATCGACATTACATCGACGCCAGAAGCTGTGGATCGTCTCCCCTCTGTGGCTCGCTCTCAATTGATTGGCGATTTACCGACTACCTTATGGTGGGCATCTAGACAAACGCCGCCGGATGCGGGTGATGTGTTTTTTGAATTAGCCGAATTAGCTGACCAGATTATTTACGATAACATGGGTTGGGTCAATCCTATTAAAGGTGTTGCCAGCATGACACGCTGGGTGGCCTCCCAAAAGGATGAACAAGTTGTTTTTAACCTGGCCTGGCGACGCACTGCAATCTGGCGTAAATTGATTACGCAGGTTCTGGATCCACATGTTGCGCCGGATGCAATATCTTCTCTACATACCGTTGAAATTAATCACGGTCCACATGCCCTGACAATGACCTGGTTAATTGTAGGCTGGATTGCCTGCCAGCTGAAATGGAAGCCTGTAGAAGGAAAAACCCTGTCAAATTCCAAAATGATCTGGCGATTTCGAAATAACAGCCATGACATAAAAGTTATTGCTCATCGTTTACCTGAAGGCGAACCTTTACTTTATCGTTTATTATTTGATTCATCTCAGAAAAAAAACAAAAGTCAAATTTGTTTTGAGCGCCTGGATCATGATCAAATAGGTATCACAGAAACCAAAGATACTATTTCATCTCGAGTTTTTGCTGCAAAAATACCGAAAAGGGCTCATATGATAACCTCTCAACTAGCGCATCGAGATCGTGATAAGGTTTTAGAAAATGCTTTGAGTGTTTCTAATGTGATGACTGAGCT
>CAYNRB010000257.1:0-4088 GCA_964399475.1 uncultured Methylomarinum sp. | reverse complement strand
TGGTGTATTTCCAGACAAATCTGGTGGGGGCACCGTATTCCCGCTTGGTATGATGAAGAAGGCAATATTTATGTAGGACGTTCAGAAACTGAAATTCGCGAGACACATAATCTTGCTGCGGATTATGTTCTTAAACAGGATGAAGACGTACTAGACACTTGGTTTTCTTCGGCATTATGGCCTTTTTCTACCTTAGGCTGGCCAGAAAAAACAGCCGAATTAGCACAGCATTACCCCACCAGTGTATTGGTAACAGGATTTGACATTATTTTCTTCTGGGTTGCCCGAATGATTATGATGGGACTTAAGTTTCAAGGTGAAGTGCCTTTTAAAGAGGTTTATATTCATGGCCTGGTGCGTGATGCCGAAGGCCAGAAAATGTCAAAATCGAAAGGTAATGTATTAGATCCCATTGATTTAATTGACGGTATTGAATTAGAAGCCTTAATAGAGAAACGTCTAGGGGGCATGATGCAGCCCCATATGCAAAAAAAGATTGAAAAAGCCACGCGTAAACATTTTCCTGATGGTATTCCTTCTTTCGGTACAGATGCTTTACGCTTTACCTTTGCATCGTTAGCATCAACAGGTCGAGATATTCGTTTTGACTTGGCACGCACTGAAGGCTATCGGAATTTCTGTAATAAATTATGGAATGCTGCACGTTATGTACTAATGAATACCGAAGATCAGGATAATGGTTTGGGAGATTTGCCTTGTGAATATTCTCAGGCAGATTTATGGATAGTTTCTCGCTTGAATCAGGTGATTGAAACCACCAGTTCTGCCATCGAAAATTACCGTTTTGACTTGGCTGCGGCAGCTATTTATGAATTTACCTGGAATGAATACTGTGACTGGTATTTGGAACTGGCAAAAATTTCTCTGCAATCTGACAATTTGGAATTACAAAGAGGTACGCGTAAAACATTACTCAATGTGTTGGAAAATATTCTACGATTAAGTCATCCTTTAATGCCGTTTATTACTGAAGAAATCTGGCAACGCGTCGCTCCTTTGGCTGGAATCCATGCGGATACCATTATGTTACAAGCTTATCCTGAAGCAGATAGCCAACAGATTGATGAAGATGCGATAAGTTCTATCAACTGGATCATGGCATTTATTTTAGGCATACGAAGAATTCGTGGTGAAATGAATATTGCGCCTGGTAAACCACTACCTATTATATTGGAAAATGCTTCAGATGTTGATTTGGGGTTTTTAAAATCTAGTCAGAAGTACTTATTAAAATTGGGACGTATCGCTTCCATTAATGTTCTAGGTGATAATGAAATAGCGCCAGAATCGGCTATTTCATTAGTTGGGGAAATGAAAATATTAATCCCAATGGCTGGGTTAATTGATAAAGAAGCTGAATTGGCTAGACTTAAAAAAGAAATTCTGAAAATAAAAAAAGATTTACCCAGAATCGAAGGAAAACTAAGTAACTCTCAATTTATTGATAAAGCACCTCAGGCAGTTATCACAAAAGAAAAACAAAAACTGGCTGCATTACATTCTTCACTGCTGAATCTAGAGCAGCAACTGGTTAAAATAAAAAAGCTGTAATCATCCATGCCTGATATTGAAAAAACACCGCAAACACTTGAGCAATGGACTCAGCTACTGAGTGAACAAGAATGTCGAATTTTTTCTAATACGGCGCAAAATATTTATACATCGTTAGATGATCAAAATAAAGGGGCTATGGAATTAGCCTCTATTATTCTGCAAGACCCTAATTTAACAGCCAAATTATTAAAAGTAAGTAATAGCACTTTTTATAATCCTTCTAATCAAAAAATGAATACGGTTTCCAGAGCTATCGTTATTCTCGGATCGAATTTAATACGGGAATTAACCATTGCCTGTTCTTTTTTTGAAGCCATCATTCTACCCGAGAACAAACAACGCGCTAACGAAGAAATTGCCCATGCCATTCATTCAGCGGTTCAAGCTAAAGAAATTGCCATCTCATGTAATGATCCTGCACCAGAAGAAATTTTTATAGCTGCACTACTTAATAATATAGGACAAATAGCTTTTTGGTGTTTTGGTGGAAAACAATGTAAATATATTTCGGATCTTGTACATTCTGGACAATACAGTAACGTAGAAGCAGAAATAAAAGTGTTAGGGTTTCAGTTAACCGACTTGGGGAGGGAATTATGTAAATCCTGGAAACTTGGTGGCCTAATTGAACAAGCTATTTGCAAACCACTATCTACCAATCCGCGCATTCAAACTGTTCTGATAGGTAAAGAAATAACCCAGGCAATTAATTCAGGATGGGATTCAGAACTGATGGAATCCTGTCTCAATAAACTGGAGACATTGCTAGGAGAAAACCAGACAACTATCATTTCCAATTTAAAAAAGAGTGCTGAATCAGCTGTCAATATTGCCTGTCAATTTGGTGCGCATGATGCTTCTCATTTTATTCAATCCGATTCCATTCCTCCCTCTTCAGCTAACAGTGAACAGATTGACCAAAAACAACTTCAATTTCATATACTTCAGGATATTACCCAGCATATTAATGGTTCAATTAATCTCAACCTGCTGTTAGAAATGGTTGTTGAAGGGATACATCGTGGCATAGAAATGGATAGAACACTGTTTTGTCTACTCAGTGCCGATAAAAAAACGTTGACTGAAAAATTATCGCTAGGCTGGTTAAAAAAACATAATGAACAAAAAATAAAATTTGAAATTTCAAGTTTGCCCGCTAATTTATTTTTTAAAGCCATTCATTCTAGTGAGGGAATCTGGGCAAACCCAGATACAGATTTTATTTTCTATACACCTTATGTTTTAAATAGCATTGGACGAACGGAATGTTTTCTTATCCCGATAATATCAGATAACAAACCTATTGGATTGATTTATACAGATTGCTCAATCAATAACAAACCTTTGACTAAAGAAAACTTCGAAATTACAAAACATTTTGTACAACAAGCTATTATTGGGTTAGCACTTTATAAAAATAAAAAAGCCCCCGAAGCATGAGCGAAAAAGAATTTACTGATTTACAGGTTCTTCTTGTTGAACCCTCAAATACGCAACAGATGGTCATTAGACATTTGCTACAGGATTGTGGCATTTCAGATATCAACTGCATAGATTCGGGCTGGCAAATTTTAGATTCTCTTAAGCGGCACTCTCCTGATTTAATAATGAGTGCAATGTACTTACCCGATATGACGGGAGTAGACCTAGTACATAAAATAAGAGAAAGCCCCGATTCATATGATATGGCTTTCGTATTAATCTCAAGTGAAACAAGTATTAAATATCTTGAACCTATTCGCCAAGCCGGAGCTATTGCTATTTTGCCTAAACCTTTTACCAGCAAGCAACTCGATTTAGCATTATCCGCAACCATTGACTATTTAAACCCACAACAAATAAAATTAGATCATTTAGATAATGAAGATATTTCCATTTTGCTGGTTGATGATAGTCCATTCGCTTTAAAATACGTGAACAAAATATTAGAAGACATTGGTATCAGTAGTATAAGTCACGCAACAGACGGTAAAGAAGCACTGGAATTAATTAACCAGCATTATTTTGATCTTATTATTACCGATTACAATATGCCTGAAATGGATGGCTTACAACTTGCCATATCCATACGCTCAGAAAGTAATCAAAAAACAATTCCAATTATTATGCTGACTAGTGAGCAAAATCGTAGTCGTCTTGCAGCTATAAAAAAGGCTGAATTTGCAGCAGTTGTTGATAAGCCCTTTAATCCTGGAGTCATCAGAAGTTTAATTACACAATTGCTGAATTGACACATAATAATTTAATATATTTTGTGTGATTATGGTATTTTATATTAAGTTGATAGCAAGGCGTGGAAATAGGTGTGTAGTTAAGGTATGCAATCGTGAACATGCGAAGTTTTCTTTTTAGGTTCTGACTTATTGGCTCTATAGAAATGCAAATAAGAATAAGAAAAAGAAAAAGAAAAAGAAAAAGAAATCATGGCTCCTCTGACAACATTTCGTACCAAGTATCGAAAAATACAGGTGATCTATCACAACTATGGCGACATTTTTTAGTTGTTACCTTAG
>CAYNRB010000256.1:0-4140 GCA_964399475.1 uncultured Methylomarinum sp. | reverse complement strand
GCTCCTAAGTACCCAAGCATAATTAATTTAACATTTTACTTGTCTTTTTTTCCATCTTCAGCGTTGCATAAATAGTTACGTAGCTCGCTATGCGCCTATTTATACAACACTGAATATGAAAAAAAATCCTGCGCAAAATTAGTTAAATTAATTATATTTGGGTACTTAAGAACTCAAATTATTTTTTCAGCTTTAAGGCTTCCAGAATAATATCCCAGTTTAAATATTTCTCACAATTATCAGCAATAAGCTCTAAATCAAATTCAGTTCTTTGTTTGTAATCTATGCTTTCAACCTGTTCTAATCCAGCCCATTTTAAAATTTGATTGGTAGCAGCACTGCTATCAAATAAACCATGTAGATAAGATCCAATGATTTGATTATCTTCAGAAATGACACCACTATTTTTTGGAATATTGTTTTCATCAATTAAACAGATTAAAGGCTTATTTAGCGCGACACCTTGGCTAGTTCCATTATGAATTTCATATCCTGAAACTAATGCTGGCTCTTCGCTAGGATTAAGTTTAAGGTTTCCCTGAACGCATTTTAGCTGTTTTTGTTTTTCCAGTAGGCTTTCAAAATCTAATAATCCTAAGGCAGTGCTACTACCTGGTTTGCTTTCAATACCGAGGGGGTCATGGATTTGTTTACCTAGCATTTGAAATCCTCCACAAATTCCTATCAGTTTTCCACCGTATCTTAAATGTTTTGCTATTGTTTTGTCCCAACCATGCGCTAGTAAAGAAGCTAAGTCAGACCGGACATTTTTAGTTCCAGGTAGAATAATAATATCGGCATTAGGGATGACTTGGTTTAATTTAACAAAGCGTAAATCAACTTGAGGATGAAGTCGTAGTACATCAAAATCCGTATGATTACTGATTCTGGGAAACACTGGAACAATGACTTTTATGGCATCAGTTGATGGGCTTACCTGAGCAACTTCAATAGCATCTTCAGCTTCAAGATGCAGGTTCATTAGGTATGGAAAAACTCCAATAACGGGTTTATTAATTCGCTTTTCCAACCAGTCTAACCCTGATTGGAGCAGAGAAATATCGCCTCGAAAACGATTGATCACAACACCAATAATTCGTTCTTGTTCAGATTTAGATAAAAGTTCAAGCGTACCTACTATATGGGCGAAAACACCACCTCGGTCAATATCCGCTATCAGGATAACCGGACAATCTACTTTTTCTGCAAAACCCATATTAGCAATATCATTTTCTCTGAGATTGATTTCAGCAGGACTCCCAGCTCCTTCGGCAATAATCGCATCAAACTGATCGACTAGGCGTTGATGTGACTCTAATACAGCGGTCATAGCCTTCAATTTATAAGCGTGATAATCTTTGGCATTCAAATCAATGACGGCTTTACCATGAATAATGATTTGTGCATCTACATCACTATTAGGTTTAATCAAAACTGGATTCATATCAGTAATAGGTTCCAGATTACAGGCTTGTGCCTGAACCGCCTGAGCTCGACCAATTTCCCCTCCGTCAACCGTAACTGCACTGTTTAAGGACATGTTCTGTGCTTTGAAGGGTGCAACTTTAATCCCTTTGCGTGCTAGAACTCGGCAAATAGCGGTTACTAAGAAACTTTTTCCTGCATCAGATGTGGTTCCCTGTATCATCAAGGTTTTGCTATTTGGCATGTATATTATCTTTTTCTATTTTAGATTTGTTTTCCGGTTCTGGCTTATAAAACTAGCGTCAATTAACTAATTTTAGATAACTTCCTTGATGAAAATTAAGTTGTTGCCAGGATGTTGATTGCCTATCAATTGTGGGACGGAATATTTGTATTTGTGACAAACAGGCATAAGGAACGTTAATGCGTTGAATATTCTCAATTGGTATTCCCAAAACCTGAATAATTATGGATCTGATACTTCCTCCATGTGAAATTATTAGCAAATGTGAGTCTATATATTTATCTAATAACTGCTTCCAGAGCGTAGTCATTCGTTGATGAAAATCTATAATTGATTCGCCATTTGGTGGGGTATTATTGATGGGGTCTTCCCAAAATTTATTCATAGAATCTTGATGATCTAGTGACTCAAAACTGAGTCCTTCCCAGTCACCAAAATGCAGTTCTTTAAGATCCGTCATTGGTTCGGAACAAAGCTGATGTTTTTCAGAAAATTGCTCTGCAAATTGTTTGCATCGTAGCAATGGAGAATAGATTACAGTGTCCCAAGGTGGTTTCATCTCTTTGGGTAACTCTAGGGATTTATGCATTTGATCCCATCCCTTTGCAGTGAGAATGCTGTCGGTGCTTCCTCTAAAGATAGAGCCACCTTCTGGTTCTCCGTGACGTAATAGATCTATTGTTAATACATGGTATTGCATAATATTACAAAATGTAGCCTTGATGTAGTGAAACGAAATCAAGGTTTTATTGTTCAAAACCTTGATTCCACTTCGTTACATCAAGGCTACAAATTTGTCATGCTCACCTTGGCAGAATCGAAACTGGCCATTTCATTATGTAAGGTACAGGCTAGTCGAATTATAGGTATTGCCATTGCTGCACCACTGGCTTCCCCTAAACACATGCCAAGATTTAATATTGGTTCAGCTTGCATTTGATTGAGAATAAATTGATGAGCGGGTTCTGCTGATTGGTGGGAAAATATCAACCAAGGTCTGATTGACGGGTTAATTGAAATTGCAGCCAATGCCGCAGTTGAGGAAATGAATCCATCTACCAATACTGGAATACTTTGCTGAGCAGAGGTAATATAGGCTGCGACTAATCCAGCAATTTCAAAACCACCTAGGCAACGTAACACTTCATATGCATTGATTTTATTATTAAGCTTAATACTGACTTCGTGTAGTGCTAAAGCTTTTTGAACTACTGCAATTTTATTTATTATTCCTGGTTTGTCAATACCTGTACCTGGGCCTACAATTTCACAGGGAAGAGCCTGAGTTAATGCACAAACAATAGCGGAAGCTGAGGTGGTATTGGCAATTCCCATATCACCGCCAATAAAAAGCTCAATACCTTGATTACGGGCTTCTTGAATGGTTTGTTTGCCTATTTCAAACGCTTGTTCCAGTTGTGTTACTGACATGGCAGCCACTTTACATAAATTCTGGGTACCTGGTGCAATACAGACTGACTTTACCTTATCATGGTTTGCTATTTCACTGACAGTTCCCATATTTATCACGGAAAACTGAGCTTTCAATTCATGTGCCAAGACACTGATTGCAGCCCCTCCTGCTGCAAAGTTATTGATCATCTCAGCCGTTACCGATTGGGGAAAGGCAGAAACATTTTCCTCTGCAACACCATGATCCGCAACAAAAATCGCAATAGAAATCTTATCAATTGTAGGATTTAATCTTCCCTGCATGGCGCAAAGATTGATCGCTAGGTTTTCTAATTGACCTAATGAACCAGGGGGTTTAGTTAAATTGTTTTGATGGGCTACTGCTTGTAGCTGGATTTTTTTATTGTATTCAGGCGCTTTATTTTCTAACCACTTAAACATAAAGGCTCGCCTTTTAATACTTGAGGGATACCCGATACGGTAAAAACAACCCGATCCGATTTTTTTGCAATGGCCTGATTTAACCAGCCTGCTTCATCGACGAAACGCCTATTAATTGCTCCCATTGGGATGATACCTAAACCGACTTCATTACTGACAAATATAATGTCGCCCTCAAAGTTGTCCAAACAGTCTAATAATTGCTGTTTTTGATTATTGAATGCCACTTCATCTTTAAGCATCAATAAATTACTCACCCAGAGGGTAAGACAATCAATCAAAAAACAATGCTCTTTGTCTTGGGCATTCATTAATACATCGGCTAAATTAATCGGTTCTTCTATTAGTTTCCAGCGATCACCTCGCCTAGCTTGATGTTGTTGAATGCGCTCTATCATTTCATCATCTTTGCCTTCTGCAGTGGCAAGATAATATAACTGTTTTGACTTGGCGAGCGCAATTGATTCAGCTAACTGACTTTTTCCTGATCGGGCACCGCCTAAAATTAATTCGATCACAATTTTACTTTGGCTATTATATTGCTGGGTTATTTTAGAGCAGTATTAAGGGAGGCAGTAACAAATAATATACCCACCTCTCTTGTCTTTTTATCCCTC
>CAYNRB010000255.1:0-4171 GCA_964399475.1 uncultured Methylomarinum sp. | reverse complement strand
CAAGTTATTGATTTACAGGAAATGTGTCAAAAATAGTCACGAAGATGGGTTAAGTCACTTGGATGTGGCAATCAAAGCAGGTGTCAGATACCCAACTTCGTCCTAATAGCAACCATTTCATAGCTTGCTAGGTAACGATTGCCACATTGCGTAATACATACAAAAGGATTCAGCGATTCTGGTGCTTTAATTCAAATTAAATTGTACATTCCTTTAGCTAAGGGAGATTAAAAAAATAATCATCCAATCTTGCTGGTCTTTTTGTTTGTCTTTAGTTGTGTAGCAATAGGCACATAGTCAACTACGCAACTATTTCTACACGACTAAAGACGGGCAAAAAGACCAGTAAAATTGGTAGTTTATTTATTGCGAGTTTCCTTAGATCCAGGCTAATAGGAATTGAGCGACATAATCTCTCAATTATGAAAGCAATCAGGAACACCTGATTCCTATTGTCAATGACCAAAATGTATGATTGACAAACAGGGGGTTTATATAACTCTTGGAATCAAAAAAGCCGATATACACACATATATCGGCTTTTGGTTATCACTTAACCCTTACAAAAATTGTATATAACTAACTACAATGTATTCACTGCATTTAAATCAGAGAATGCTTGCTCCAAACGGCTAGCCATAGCGACCTCGCCCGCTCGTTGCCATACTCTAGGATCATAATATTTCTTGTTCGGACTATCTTCTCCATCAGGATTGCCAATCTGGCCTTGAAGATAGGCCTCGTTACTTTTATAGAAGTTCATAATACCTTCCCATGTTGCCCACTGGGTGTCAGTATCAATATTCATTTTAACTACGCCATATCCAATTGACTCTTTAATTTCTGCTTCTGATGAACCCGAGCCACCATGAAAAACAAAAGTTAACTCATTATCTGCAACGCCATATTTTTCAGAAACATGTTTTTGAGAATCCCGTAAAATTGTCGGTGTCAATTTTACATTTCCTGGCTTATAAACGCCATGAACATTTCCAAAAGATGCAGCAATTGTAAATCTAGGACTTATTTTGCTCAATTCTTCATAAGCATAAGCCACTTCTTCAGGCTGTGTATATAATAAAGACTGATCTAAATCTGAGTTATCTACTCCATCTTCTTCACCACCAGTTACGCCCAACTCAATTTCAAGAGTCATATCCATTTTAGACATGCGCTTCAAGTATTCACCACACGTGGCAATATTTTCTTCTAGGCTCTCTTCGGATAGATCCAACATATGAGAGCTAAATAATGGCTTTCCTGTTTCTGCATAGAATTTCTCTCCCTCATCTAGCAAACCATCAATCCAAGGTAGTAATTTTTTTGCACAATGATCAGTATGCAAAATCACAGGAACCCCATATGATTCAGCTACATTGTGTACATGTTTTGCACCGGAAATGGCACCTAAAATTGCATTTCCCTGCCCTTCTAGTTTAAGTCCTTTGCCAGCAATAAATGCGGCTCCACCGTTTGAAAATTGAATGATTAATGGAGATTTAACCTTTGCAGCCGCTTCTAGAGCACCATTAATTGAATCTGTATTTATAGTATTGACTGCAGGTAATGCAAAAGCATTTTCTTTACAAATTGCAAATATTTTTTGAACATCTTCACCTGTTACGACACCAGGCTTAACAACATCTAGTATTTTTTGTGACATATTTTTATCTATTTTTTATGAATTCTGCACCTAGCAATAGATCTGCAATTAAATTGTACGAGTATTGCTTTGGGTTTTTATCTAAAAAAGGTTCGTTACATTATCTTCAATTCTGTGCAACCAGCTGTAGCGTGGATGCGCAGATTTTGCATGGTAATAATCCCTTAATTTTTATGCTCCAACTGATAGCTTCTCTAATCTAGATGCTAATAACTCTTCTAATGAAACAAGTGCTTTTTCAAAACCTACAATTCCCTCTGCCAATTTATCTGTAGCCATCTGGTTTTCAGCATGCATACGTTCAAAAGTAGCTTTATCCATATTAATCTTTTCAATATCCATGCCTTTAGCTTTCTCTGCATCTAATTTAAGAGGCAAATCACCTTCTGTTGTCTGTAAATCAGCTAGTAAAGCAGGAGAAATCGTTAACAAGTCGTTTCCTGCCAATTCTGTAATTTCACCAAGGTTACGAAAACTTGCGCCCATCACTTCAGTGCTATATCCGAATTTTTTGTAATAATTATAGATAGCAGTAACTGAAACCACTCCTGGATCTTCAGCTGACTCATAAGAATCACGTCCAGAATCATTTTTATACCAATCCAAGATACGACCAACAAAAGGTGAAATTAACGTAATATCATTTTCAGCACATGCGATTGCTTGATGTAAACCAAACAACAAAGTCAAGTTACAAGATATACCTTCTTTTTCCAAAACAGCAGCAGCTTGTATACCTTCCCAAGTAGCAGCAATTTTAATCAAAATTCTTTCTTTAGAAATGCCTGCAGCGTCATATTGAGCAATAATTTCTCTTCCTTTCGCTATTGTTGCTTCAGTATCGAAAGACAAACGTGCATCAACTTCAGTTGAAACTCGTCCAGGTATGATTTCAAGAATCTTTAATCCGAAAGATACTGCCAATCTATCAAATGCCAATGAAACTATCTCTGCTTCTGAAGCATCATCACCCAGTGTGTCCATTGCGCCTTTCAAGGTATTATCAACGATTTCCTGATATTGAGGCATTTGTGCAGCAGCTGTAATCAAAGATGGATTGGTAGTGGAATCACGTGGTGTAAATTTTTTAATTGAGTCAATGTCACCCGTGTCAGCAACTACAACTGTAACTGCTTTAAGCTGATCTAATAAATTAGCCATAATTTGTACCTTTTTAATAATTAATAAATTTATATTGGATTATGTAGTAATGAGACCATAATCCAATATAAACAGCCTTCTTAGCAAAAAATTCATACACATCCTTGTGTATCATATTCCTAACAAAAAGTTAACTTAAGTTTAGCACTACTTCTGATTATTCAGGTATTTTTCAACTCTAGTTACCTTTTCTTTGCTATTCTTTTCTGATAAGGCAGATTGATTTGCGACATATTTCGCAACACTAGTTACTGGAACCTCAGCCGCTTCTTTTGTTGCCAGATATTTTGCAACGCCCGAAACTTCATCTTGTTTACTACTTAAATACCTAGCAACTCCAGTTTTCTCATATCCTTTATTGTTTGATTGTTTGTTCACCTCTAGTGTCTTAGAAGAATATTTTGTGTCTTTCTTGAAAAAAGCCAGTCCAAAGAAAAAGAATACAATCAAACTTGCTAAATAACTCTCATCCATCTATTCAGCTCCTATCTTTTAGATATTTCTCTACTCCCGAAACATTCTCAGCTTCCGCCAACCTAGCAGTAACCTTTTGTTTTGCTACATATTTTGTAACACTGCTAACAGGAACACTTTCTCGCTCTTCTAAATATTTAGCAACTCCACTTATTAATGGCCCAGCTTTGCTTTCCAAATATTTAGCAACTCCGCTCAAACCTTCTACATTACCATTTGACGATACAGATGCTTGTGAAGATGCTTTTCTTTTAGCTGGCTCACTTGTCACATTACCTTTTTTGTATAGAATAAACCCGACAATACCGACTGCTAACAAACCTAAAAACACACTGAGCGATGAGCCATCTGTTGCTTCGACATTATTCTGTTCTACAACATTGTCATTACTAACTGAAGCTGATGAACTAGAAGATTCAGAAATCGAATCTTTTTTATGTTTATAGCTCTTATCTTCAAATAACACTTCCGGTTTAAAATTCGCTGCCGGATATCTAGAATCAGCAGTATTAACTTCACTACTTGAGCTACTAGCTCCACTACTCTTGTATTCTGAATCCTGATAAAGAACTTTAGGTTGAAAATCCGCTGCTGGATATTTACTATCTGCTACAACTACGGATGCTGATAGTAATAACGAAACCAGCAAACCATTTGTTAATTTACTTACTTCCACGTCTGACTCCCCAATATACCTATATTTTCAAAACTAACTGAAAAACCATGTCTCTTCACCCGCAAACCAGTCTATTAAAAAACTAGCTTACGAGTAAAAAACCGATTATGACCAGTTATGCCTTATTAATTATTTCAAAACGTCTTTAGCGCATTTAACCACATTTTCAACAGTAAAGCCGAAGTGTTTCAATACAT
>CAYNRB010000254.1:0-4187 GCA_964399475.1 uncultured Methylomarinum sp. | reverse complement strand
TCTTCATTAAAATATGATTTCTGAGAAGAATTTATTTTGAGACTTGTTTTTAAAATAAGGGTTGTGTGGTCGCGGGAAAAAATTTATAAAAATATAAATAACCTAACTTTATCAAATGGTTGTTAAATATTCCTTTTAATATTTATGATGCCTTATGAGTTTTATGGTCTCATTATAAATCTCCGAAATCAGGAGTTCTGAAGATGGGGGCGGACTAAAGTCCGCTCTACATAGGCTGTTTATTTTTCATTCCCTAGCCAGTTTGTATACCAGGCAACAGTTTCTTTTAAGCCTTTATCCAGACTCTGTTTTGGATTCCAATCTAACATTTGTCTGGCTTTGGTACAATCTAGATATTGCTCGCGAATTTCATAGCTAGCCTGATTTAAAATCTCGGGTACCAAATCTGTTTTGTCCATAGTAACCAATATACGATTAACCAGCTCAATCACAGACAAAGGTGTTTCTGTACCAAAGTTAAAATCCTGACCAACAAAAGGTTCTTCTGGAAGCCTCTCTGCCAAAGTCAAATAAGCATCCACCGCATCAGCTACATAAAAATAATCGCGTATAAATTGCCCATCACTACGAATAACGGGAGGCTCATCTTCCAAGGCTGACTTTATGGTTCCCGGTATAAGACGATTAAAATTCAAATCGCCTGCACCAAAAAGATTACCACAACGGGTGATTGCTATAGGTGTACGATAAGTATGAAAATATGACATTGTAATCAAATCGGTACAGGATTTGGATACATCATAAGGGAAACGTCCTATTAGGGGGGTTTTCTCAGTATAAGGTAAGTTATTATGTGATCCATAAGCTTTATCACTAGACGCTACCAGAACACGCTCAACTATTGTAGAACACTGCCTACATGCTTCCAGTAAATTCCAAGTCCCTTTTATATTGGTTTCAAAAGTCGATATTGGTGATCGAGATGCGGTTCCAACAATAGTCTGCGCACCTAAATGAAATACTGTATTGATCTCATATTCATTTATACCGCGCAATAAAATCTCATAATCAACCAGATCACCCCGCACAATATTACAATGTGCCAGATAATTTGATTCCAGTAGCTTACTTCCACGAACCCAATCTCTAACCAGACAGGTAACATTAGCACCTTGTGAAAGAAGCACCTCGACCATTGACGAACCCAATAGACCGGAGGCACCTGTTATAAATACATTACGATTTTTCCAAAAAGTCATTTCCAGTTTTTCCATGGCGGGGTTTTACTGAAACAAAGTTTTTCCAGCAATTGTTTTTCTCTCATAGTATCTATTGGTTGCCAAAAACCACGATGCCGATAGGCCATCAATTGATTGTTTACAGCCAATGAATCTAATATTTCTAGTTCTAATACAGATGAATCATCTTTTAATAAATCAAAAATAGCCGGTTCAAAAAAAGAATCCACCCTTAATCCAGCCTTCTTGTGGTTTTTCAGAAAACTCACTGACTTTATCTTTATCAAGATGCATAGAGCCAAAACGAGAAGGTGGATGAACGGCAGTGACTGTCGCCATTTTTCCATGAGACTTTTGAAATCCGACCAATTTTTTGATGTCAATATCAGCGAGTCCATCACCATAGGTGACCATAAAAGTTTTATTCTCAATCCATTTTCAAACGCAAAATACGTCCACCGGTCATCGTTGCCTGACCTGTATCAACAAAGCTTGTCTTCCAAGTAACACTATGAAAATCAACTATTTCTCTGGATCCATCACGTTGGTCAACAATAAAATCACTATTGTGAATAAAAAAATTAGCGAAATACTCTTTGACCATCTCACCTTTATAGCCACAAGCAACCAGAAGGTCTTCATATCCATGACTGGCATATATATTCATGATAAGCCAAAGGATGGGTCACCTTCCAATTTCAACCATGGGCTTTGGTCTTAACTTTGTTTCTTCGGCAAGACGAGTATTCAGACTGCCTGCCAATATAATAGTTTTGATACGATCCTTCTATACTATTCTTGGATTGGGTAAAGGGATAATAAACTGTCCTCCCCGTGCTTTATATTCTTGTTGCTGTCTTATTATTTCTTCGGCAAAATTCCAGGCAAGTATGAATACATAATCTGGTTGCCGATCAAGCAGTGTATCCACTGGTAAAACTGGAATGTGCATTCCTGGTGTGTAAAGGTCGAGCTTTAAGGGGCTCTTATCTACAGTATAGGGAATTAAATCCGTAGAGATTCCACAATAATTTAACAAAGTGTTTCCTTTTGCAGGTGCTCCATAAGCTACGACTGATTTCCCTTGTTGTTTTAAGCTTTGCAACAAGTCAAGAATTTCATCCTTGTTCTTCTTTACATCGTCGGCAAATTGCTGATAACGTTCGAAGGTGGCCAACCCGGCTTTGACTTCTTCAGCAGCTTCTTTCAAAACCTCTTGGGCATGCTCTGGATAATGCTCTTTAGTTCCGGCATACATGCGAATGGAACCACCATGAACTGAGACATGATCAACACGAACAATTGACAATCCGACTTTATCACATAATTTTAATAAAGCAGTAATGGAAAAATAACACAAATGCTCATGGTAAACCGTATCGTATTCTAGCCTATCCATAAATTCAGCCAGATAAGGCACTTCGGTAATGACCAAACCATCTGTTTTAATTAAATGTTTGCCGCCATGAAGAAAATCCTGGGTATTATCAACATGAGCCATTACATTATTTCCAATCACCACATCGGCAGCACCGTGCTGATTGCGCACTTGCCTGGCAGTTTCATGATTAAAAAATTCAGCTACAGTTTCTATACCCGCTTTTCTAGCCATTTCAGCAATATTAAGAGCAGGTTCTATACCAAGAGTTTTGACACCTAAAGACTGGAAACACTTAAGTAGACTACCATCATTACTGGCGACTTCTACGACCAGACCATCCTCTATTTTCAGAAAATCCACTACTGTGCTTGCATAAGCTTTATTGTGTTCCGCAATGGTATCTGAAGTTCCAGTCACATAAATATAATTGCGAAACAAAACGGAAGGATCAATAATGTCGAGCAATTGCACCAGTGAACAAGTTTCACAAAAGTATACATCCAGAGGGAATTTTTGTTCATCGGCAAATTCCTCAGGTTTTTTTAAAAAAGAATTAGCAAGTGGCTGGTCACCCAAATGAAGGAACGGGCGTAAATTTGACTGATTACAGCCGCGACAATTTTCACGTTTTTTATGAATCAAAAGCTCAATCCTGTTTATTTTAAGAAAATGATATGTATTTAGTCTTGCTGAGACATTAAAAAAAATCAAGGAGGGGTGATTAGAAAAGACCTTGATTTCACTTTGTTACATCAAGACTACGAAAAGCTTAATCAATAGAAGTTTAGCAGAGCATAGGAATGATTATCCTAATATAAAAATTGAAGAGAACAAATCATTTGTTTAAATCGTTCCTTGTCCGCTTTTGTACTTGATCAATAAATACAGAACAACGATGTACACCTTCTTCAATCCCTATTGATGGAAGCCAGTCAGTTAATTGTTGCCATTGCTTATTTGAAACTGGCAAATGTTCCATTTCTTTAATTCGCGTTGGAATCGCATCAAACAGCAATTAGTTATCGTCTATAGATAGTACTTTTGCCGATATTTTTATAAAATCTTGAATCCGAAACTTGAAAACGCAAAAAACATTATAACCAATTGTAATTATGAATATTATAGGCTTTATACATGGTACAATTAAGCTCGCCAAAATGGTGGATTACAGTCACATTTACTACAAAAATACCCTGCGCGCATTTCGATTAGAAAAATCCGATAAAGAAATTACCTCACATGCCGGTGTATCCCTTATCGACATGACTATTGCTGGATTCACATCGTTACAGAAGTAATCGATCGCGCTCTACCTAAACGCCATGGTACACCCACGAGTGACATGGTAAAAACTTTTCTGGGGCTGAAAGCACAAGGAAAAAATGATTTCGAAGCCAATAATAATGTACGCAATGTCGAATTTTTTCATCAGGAACTTGGGCTTGAAAAAGATATACCAACAGAAGCCTGCATTCGCACACGCTTTGAAAAAGAAGCGGACGCACTTATTCCCATTAGGAACGTGAATTAAATAACCTCCGAAACCAACCCCTCCTAATTTTGGTCATAATCGATAAATCGGGTATTCTACTTCCCTATGATAATAC
>CAYNRB010000253.1:0-4204 GCA_964399475.1 uncultured Methylomarinum sp. | reverse complement strand
GGATTCCGTTTCACTGCATCCAGGCTACCTATAATCGGTATTTTATAATGTGAGTTATTTAATAAATTATTAATTGAATACAATCGAAAATTCTATGATGAAAGACGGAGTACCCAAGCATAATTAATTTAACTAAATTTTACGCAGGATTCTTTTTCATCTTCAACTAACACATGGATGTGTGTAGGTAGAGTAATGCACTAGGTCAGGAGTGTGTAGGTAGAATAATGCAGGAGCAATTGCCGAGAAGATGGAAAAAAAGAAAAGTAAAATTAATTATGCTTGGGTACTTATACTTTCTCCATCAAATCTCCATTGTAGAAACACTATCAGTATTATCAATTATTAAAGAAAGATCTTTCTTGTTATGCAAATAGTCTGGATCAATATCGTGCAATTGCTGCAAAAATAACACATAGAGTTTTTCAATTTCGTTCTCCCTTTGCTGACAATAACGCGGAAAATTATTAAATAACTGCTTTTGTTCTTCTACCCGTTCAATATCATCATGAGCGCCTCGTACTTTATAAATATTTTTTGGCTCCCAATCTGTAGAAAAATACCGAGGGGCAGAATTTTGTCGAAAGCTCATATTACTATCCCTGTATCGATAGATTAAAGTATTGGCTACTGATATAAAATTTGCAATACCTTGCTCATATTCAACGACAAAAACTTGTTTATCTTCTACCAAATGTACTAAGCGAGTATGCTTTAACAATACTGTCTGCTTCATTTCTTTCAGTTTATGCAAAAAATCCTGACGAATTTCTTCTATTTGCTCTACTATTTCATCTCTATGCTCTTCATATTCTTCATTTATATAGAAGAGTCGCCTATGTAGTTTTCCATACCCTGGATAGACATCATCCTTTTTATAGCCATCTATTAAAGCAAATAGTGCAAATAGAAACCCCATAATAAACAATATCCATGAATTAAATTCAGATAAACCCCATGGATCCTCTAATAAACGTTGTATCGCCAAATTGCCTGCTTGTTTTGCTTGTAAAGCATAAAAATCCCGATAATGAGCGACTAATAAATTAAAACCTAATACGAACAGTAAATAGACACTTAGGCATAAGCCCGCGCCTATTTTTTTCCAATTAGAACAGTGATTTTTGTAGCGTATTAACCAGCCCATTAGAAAAAAGGCGGTAAAGATATTAATGGTAGAGATAATTATCGCCTGTCCAACCCCCCCTAACAAACCTAAATCTGAACCTTCGGCAAAAAAGAAGCCATTGCCCACCGATTCAAAAAACCAGAAAAGCAAAATTATTGCGAAATATAATATTTGAGAATCAGGGTAGTGAGGGGTTCGAACAAGCTTATTTTGATCTTTAAAAGCATGGAATTCCTGTTGTAGATCATTTAATTCATGCTTGAGTTGTTTAAGAAAACGAAATTCTCTGGTCATCAAGCTATTAACGGCTAATTTAGAATGTTCAGTGTGGTTATTGATCAAGGCACGTTCATCATCCAGACTGGTATCTGTGATAGAAGTATTTCGAAAACTGAGCCCCTCATTAACAATACGATTGATGTTGGCCATTCTTTTTTCAAAGTAACTTTGAATTTCACGCTCTGTGCTATCAGGACTGATGGCATTTTGAGAAGGCAGCCCGTTAATTGCAGCCAACTCTGCTTTTTCTCTTATGGCTAACTTTTTGGTGATTTTATCCAGATCATTAAGGCACTCATCAGTAAGATCAGACTTTACTAAATGTGTAAAATTCTTTTTAATTTTAACGGCCCAATCTATCATATTGTGTTTAAGCAAGTGACTTTCTGTTTAACGCTTTCATATTCTTTGGTATTTACATGAGATCATATTGGTATCACAATGATTCTCCATGGAAAAACTTTTAATCAGAACCAATATATTAACTTAATTTAGATTTCTTTTATAAGCATATTTTCTGATGAGGCATTAATTCTGGAAAATTGTTCCGCACCTTTCATATTAGGCACTACATTTTGTCCTGAAATTTCAAGGGCATTGATAACTGAAGCAATCGTTAATCTGTTAATATCTCTCGAAGGCTGATAAATTTCATCCTCATCTTCATCTACACCATTTAATTGCACAATCAACTGGCTGTCTTTCAAAACAGATAAGGTTTTTTGAATCACAGTAACCGGTAAACCTAATTGATTTGCAATTTCTCCTGCATTGATAGCTTTCTCAGCATTTGCAAAACGAAGCACAATTGCATGGCATACTTGTAAGGCAATCGTTCGCTTCAATGTATAGCTTAGACTAGAAAATTTATTATTATGTTGATAGCTTTCAAAATTCTGCACATAAAATGAAATTTCACAACCCAATAAAACCACAACCCAGCCTAATTGCAACCAAATCAGAAACAAAGGCAAAGCAGCAAAACTTCCGTATATAGCATTATAACTAGATGCCGCTAATTGTAATGCTAAATATCCCCATTGAACAATTTGATACAAAATCCCGGTAAATATACCTGCAAAAATTCCAGCTTTCATTTGTATTTTCTTATTTGGCATAAAAATAAATATAAATGAAAATAAACCAGACATGATGATAATGGGCGATAAACTCATCGCATAAACCACCATTGTTGTTCCAAATTTTGGTAAATGGATAACTTCAACTAGCCAAGTTATCTGGGTTTTAACAAAAACAGTAAGACTACTAGACATGATTAACAAAACTGGCGCTAACATCATCAAAGATAAATAATCACTTAATTTTCTCGATAAAGGTCGGTTTTTTTTAATTTTCCAAATATGATTGAATGACTCTTCAATATTACCGATTACTTTGATAACCGTCCAAAACAAAACCACTATTCCAATTCCGGCAACTACCCCACCTTTAGTACTGGACAACATATTTTGTGAAAATTCAATTAATTGAAGCATCATCGAATCTTGATCAGAGGCTTGTTCCAGCAATTGTTGCTCCAATTTTTTCTCAAAGCCAAAACCTTTAGCAATCCCAAATAACAAAGCGATCACCGGCACTATTGATAACAGCGTATACAGGCTTAATGCAGAAGCTCTAAGCTGACAAAGATCCGCTTTAAATCCATTTAATGAAAGTAAAATAATTTTAAATAGCTTGATTCCTGCATACTGAATTGTGGAGCAGTCATTTTCTGCAATCATCCAGATATCTTCTTTAATAAAACGACTAATACTTAAGGTCATAATTGAAAATTAATGTGATAATAAGAATTCGTGTAATCTTAACTTTATTCGTAAATAGTACAAGTATGCTCGCCAGCAAGCCAACCATTGTTACCCATACAGATCATCCAAAGCAGCATTATCTGCTTACAGCGTTGCTGATCATTGTTATTGCAGGTGTTTATTTTTTATTTGGGCTGCTGGGACTGCAACTGGCCATACCGCCAAGTCAAGCCGGTGCAATATGGCCTCCTGCCGGGATTGCACTTGCGTCCATTCTACTTTATGGCTCTCGTATCTGGCCTGGCATTTTTATAGGCAATTTTTGTATTACTGCCTGGGCATTTGGCTTAGATGAACTTTCTATTCAAATATCTATAGCAACAGCGACAGGAGGCACTCTTTTTGCCTATATTGCCTCGCTTCTAATCAAGAAATTTTCAGGCTATCCGAATGAGCTCATTGATGATAAGGAAATACTCTTATTTTTGTTCTTTGGCGGCCCGATTAGTTGCTTAATTCCTGCAACAATTGGCATAAGTGCGATGTCCTTTGCAGGCATTATTTCTGCCTCTGAAATTCCGGTTAATTGGTTCACGTGGTGGGTAGGGGACACTATCGGTGTACTTATCTTTACCCCAATCATACTGAGTCTATTGACACCTCAAAGTAAATTATGGAAAAAACGACGACTATCACTGGCTTTACCTTTAATCGTATCCTTCTCTTTTGTCTTGATTTTTTTCTTTTATATTCTGAAATCAGAAGAAAAACGTAATCATCAACTATTTCTAGACGATTCTCTTGTAATAACCCGTTCAATTAATTCAAACATTAAAGAACATATACAATTTGTTCGCTCCATCCAATTTTATTTTCTTAGTTCAGAAAAAGTAGAGGAGCATGAATTTAAGCTGTTTAGCCAATCTTTTTTTCATAAAAGTGCAAAATACCTAACCTTTAAGTTTCTGGAATCTAGGCCAGAAATAGAAAACCTCAATAATAATTCATTCAGCTTAAAATTTAAAGTTTC
>CAYNRB010000252.1:0-4272 GCA_964399475.1 uncultured Methylomarinum sp. | reverse complement strand
AATTAATTATACTTGGGTGCTTAACTGTTGCTGCACGATCGAAGACGGATAAAAAGACCAGCAAGATTGGATGATTGTTTTTTTTCATCTCCCTTAGCCTGGGAGAAAAAACAAAATCCTTATTCCGTGAGGAAAAAACGACAGGAGTTTTTTTTAAAGAACATAAAAGTAAAAGGTGGTATGGGCTAGGCTAGGCCTTATATTTTGACAGCCTAGATTTGCCCTCTTTTTCTTGATTATGAAACCCTATTGATCCACCCCAGTTATTATCAAAATGGTTCCCATTATCTTGTTAGACGGAATGTAGGTTGGATGAGCGATAGCGTAATCCGACATTTTTGATGGAAAAGGTTTTATATATGCTATTAATGGCGGAAGGCGCTATCGCTTTTCCGCCCTACGCGCTAGGATAAACGACCTTTTAGGGATATTTTTCTATAGAGTATCGTAGTGAATATGGAAAGATAATTGCCCTAAATAACCCCATCATTTTTTTGACTAGGTTTTTTTCATGCAATAATGTACTCTTTGATAATACATTATAAAAAATTACGGTACCTTGTTTATGATTTATTCAAAATTGTTTTTTACGATTATCCTTCTAGGGTTTCAATTCACTCTCTCTGTTTCTGCGGAAATATTCAAATGCAAGGATGCTAGTGGAAAAACCAGTTATTCCACTAGCCAATGTGTCAATAAGGCAGTAAATTTCTCCCTGAAAAAAGATAAACTTCCAGCACAGACTCATGCCATTGGAGCCGTAGAGAAAAAGCCTTCAGTTGATATCTATATAACTAGCTGGTGTCCTTATTGCAAAAAAGCAATGGCGTATTTTGATTCTAACAATATTGCTTATAATGCCTATGACATTGAAAAGGATTTAGAGGCATTAGCAAAAAAACAAAAACTGGCACCGGGTTATAAAGGGGTTCCTTTGACAGTCATTAACGGAAAAATGCTGAAAGGGTTTTCTGAAGAACGTTTTGAGCAGGCTTTAAAAAGTAACAAATAGTGATTTTTTTCTAAGTTAAATGAAAATTGTTTACCCACTTAGAATTCAAAAGAGCCAAAGGTTTGATATGCGCATTAATGGTGGAAGGCACTATCGCTTCTCCACCCTACGTGCTACATCATCTTCGACTAATCAAACCTAAATTGTCGCGAAATCACAGGGGCAGGCTCCTAATTATGAATTAGAGAAAAACGGAGTCTTGTAAACGATTATTTTCCTCTGTTTTTTACAATTCTGATCACTGTTGAATAGCGCTTCAAGTATTCACAATATTTGCATTACAAGACTTGCCCCATGATTCTTGGTTCTATTCGATAGTGCTTTCAATAATTTTGACGTTGTTGATGTACATGCCAGATGGAGCGGACATTGGATTGTAATTTATCTAAGGTAAATGTAATTAGCACCTGTTCAATCGCAGCTATGATATAAATAAATACTGAAATTCTAAATGGCCAAGTAGTATCCGACAGAAATAAGGGGTAAAAAGATAAACATAAAGTAACGGCTGCTACCTTGATACTGTATGTGTGATAACTGATATAGGTATCAAATTTAAGAGTAGCATATAAAGCAGGAATTAGAAAACAGGCAACAATAGTGTAGAGGTAGCTATCTTCACGATGCACAATTTCTGGCCACAGCCACCAGCTGCCGAATCCAATGGACATATATGTAACTAAATCACCCCAAGTATCTAGCATGGCACCCAATTCGGTTGTTTGAATGGTAAGACGAGCCACCAAACCATCCACTACATCCGACAAAAATGCAATTGCCAATACAATCATGAAACTCTTGCCATAGTTATTCCATGCTAGCCATAGCATAAGGGGGGCGGTAATAAAACGGATACCTGAAATTAGATTAGGTAGCGTCAAGTTAGGGTGAATATGTGTCAGTTTCATGTTTTTGAAATCTATTCTAAGATGAATTTAACCTTGAAAAACTAGTTAGGTACAATTATAGCCCGTAGATTGGGGCGACCTTAGTAATCTTAACTTTAACTGAAGTTTCCCAATTATTTTCGCCGTGACGTATAAAGAGAAACCATTTAAATTGGGGTTTGCTCTATTTAGAGCAACAGCAACTAAAATAACAAAGCCTTGTGCATTGCGGCTTCTGTTATTTTAAAAACTGGGAAACTTCAGTTAACTTTAATAATGTGCTGAAAAATGTTGGGGTTTCTTTCGTCACCTCAACCTACCATACTGCCAAGATAGTGATTTTGTCCAACAATTCGTTTAAATTGAAAGCGGTGTTATTGATTACACCACACATGAGAATATGAAGGTGAAACCCAAAAAGGAATTTTTTAAATTTAGCGAGAACGGTGCAAGTTGGCTTGACAATTGGCATCAATCCAAATCTGTAAATTGCACAGAACTCACTAACGTATGGGGGTTATTCACGTTAACACATAGTTATGAGGTTTCTTTAAATCCCTATTGGGGCTGGCAAAGTAAGCTAACTCAGCGACCAGATGGTTCCCTTATTCTTCAACTGACTAATATAGCTCCTTGGGGAGAAGAGGGCAGGGCTGTTAGAATGATCTTCTCACTAATTAAAACATAGCGCGAAATTAAAAGAAAAGGTGTAAGAACTTCTTTTCTTTTAATCAATAGTAAAGAAACAATCAAATATCCTTAATCACATTTTCAATTACTGAATAGGCTAATTGCTATTATATGAACCAATTTTCTGTTATTTTGTCTAGCCAGCATGTTATTTAAACCTTCACGTATTATTCTTCTTCTTTTATTTGGTTTTTTTTCAGCTCAGCAACAGGCTATAGAAATAGAAGACATTCAACTCCCCGATTTAGGTGATTCGTCCGGTACTTTAATATCTCCCATTCAGGAAAAAGCATTAGGCGAGGCCTTTTTCAGAAGCTTACACAGCCAAATTAATATCAATCAAGATGCTGAAGTTCAGCATTATATTCAATCAATTGGCAACCAGATATCTGTTAATAGTGATTTACCTTCCAACCCTTTTCAATTTTTTGTGATACTGGATAAACAAATAAATGCTTTTGCAGGACCTGGTGGCTACATTGGAATCAATTCGGGTTTATTTATATTAACTGAGTCAGAAAGCGAACTGGCTTCGGTTATGGCGCATGAGATTGCCCATATTACCCAGCGCCATTTATATAGAGCCTTTGAAGCGGCTAGTAGATTATCAATCCCTACTGCTGCTGCAACTTTAGCTGCAATTTTGCTAGGGACACAATCACCTGCCTTGGGGCAGGCGGCTATATTGGCTATTCAGGCAGGCAGTGTACAATTTCAAATTGATTTTACCCGGGATAACGAGAAAGAAGCGGATCGCGTAGGTATGCAAACTTTAGCTAAATCTGATTTCAATCCTAGAAGTATGCCTGTATTTTTTGAACGTTTACAGCAATCTTCTCGGTATTATGGTCAGAATATTCCGGAATTTCTACGAACACATCCTGTTTCAGCATCTAGAATTTCGGATACTCGGGGTCGTGCTAATAAATATCCTTATAAACAATACCCTGATTCGTTAGGTTATTTGTTAACTAAAGCAAAACTTAAAGTGATGACTTCTTTAGATATTGAAGCCACCTTAAAATATTTTCGGGCGCGGGAACACCAAGGTACTAAGACCCAACAAGCTATTTCAAGATATGGAATTGCATTATCTCAACTTAAGTTGCATGACTATTTATCAGCTGAGAAACTTTTTCAGGCATTAGAAAAACAATACCCTAATCAACCACAATATGCTTATGCCTTAGCAAAAACAGTTTATGATGCTCAGGACTATAAAAGATCCCAAAAGTTATTTAAAATCGCTCTAAAGCGCTTTCCTACTAACAATGCGATTAAAATAGAATACATTTCAACTTTACTGAAAACCAATAATCCAGGTTTTGCAAAAGCTATTCTAGAAACATTAAGCTATCAATCTAAAAAGCAACCCTTATATTATGGATTACTGGCTGAAATCTATGCGGCTTTAGAACGACCCGCTGAGTCACATCGTTACCTTTCTGAGTATTACTACGCTGCTGGCAGTACAAATACGGCTATCTTACAAATTAATTTGGCTAAAAAAGCACCGGGAATCAATTTTTATTTGCAAGCTATCCTAGATGAACGTTTGAATTTTTTTATTCTGGAAGAAAAACAACGAAAACTAAATAAATAAGTAATGCAAAAATAAATTGTACATTAGGTGGTTTCCAACAATAAATATGCCAGAATTGCGTAGGATTTTTGTTTCTGATT
>CAYNRB010000251.1:0-4282 GCA_964399475.1 uncultured Methylomarinum sp. | reverse complement strand
CTAACTCCAATACTATTGTTAATATACCTCCAAAAACTGAATATTTACTTGACGCTGGCGCGTCATGACTGGGTTCCAACGCAGCGTGTGGGAACCAGAAAAAAACTGATCAATATCCCAGATTTAAATATCATGGGTTATCCCATGCAATAAACTAATAACAAATACACCACTCAAAATCAAAGCAATTTGATATAAGGAGGTTTTCATATCCGTTTTTTTATGCAACGACGGAATTAAATCAGCTACCGCAATATAGATAAAACTTGATGATGCCAAGACCAGAAAATAAGGCAAAATATCGTGTAGGTCTTCCAGACAATAATAAGCCAATACACCACCAATTACCGTAGTAAAACTGGCTAAAACATTATAAATAAGTGCCTTTGATTTTGAAAAGCCGCTTTGCAAAAGAATCGCAAAATCTCCTACTTCTTGAGGAATTTCATGAGCGGCAACCGCTAAACTAGTCACTATACCAAGTTTTACATCCGTCAGAAAAGCAGCAGCAATTAACACACCATCCACAAAATTATGAATACTATCGCCAACGATTATTAAAGTACCTGCTGATTTTTGCCCCTGATGCTCAGCTAGTTGACCTACATGGGAATGATCATCAACATGCGCTTCACAGGAACCAGAATGACAATGCCGCCAGATCAGTAATTTCTCAAGCACAAAAAAACCGAGTATCCCTGCTAATATAGTGCCAGACAAGGACTGAAATTGATCGGGATTAACTTCTTCAAAAGCGTGAGGAATCAATCCCCAAAAAGCTACCGATAATAAGGCACCAATGGCAAAACTAATGCCATGAGGCAAGACTTTAGCACGATTTTTTTCAGACAGTAATAAAAACAGACCTGCAGCAAATACACTTAACACCCCACCAACCGCAGTAAAAACAATAATTAATAACAATAAAGCCAAGGTTAATCTCTCCAGATAAGTGTTGCCATACGGCCTGTTTCGCCATCACGACGATATGAAAAAAAACGTTGTTTATCCGTTACCGTGCAAAAATCACCACCGAATACTTGATGTATTCCCATTGTAGCAAGCTCAGTTCTAGCTAAGTGATAGATATTAGCCAAATATTTATCACTTGATTGTGGAACAAATGCAAAGTCAAATAGACTGGATTTTTTGATAAAAGCAGCTCTAACTTCGCTACCTACTTGAAAACGATCTGCACCAATAGCAGGACCTAACCACGCTATTAAAGAATTTGATGCCATCGCTTTACAGGTATTTTCTATAACACCCGCCAATAACCCTCGCCATCCTGCATGAATCACAGCAATTGTTTTTCCATCGGTGCTGGTTAATAATATCGGCAGGCAATCTGCTGTTAAAATCACACAGACGGTTCCTACTTCGTCAGTGTAACTTGCATCTGCCTGTTCTAAAATCGAATCTTTACTAACTTTTACAACGCGATTGCCATGTACTTGCTCTAACCAACAAGGTTGATTTGGCAGCTTAAGCATATTTGTAATTATGTTTCGATTTTCTATCACAAACATGTGATCGTCATTTACATGATCGGCAGGGTTAAGACTAGTAAAATCACCTAAACTTACCCCACCAGAACGAAGTGTAACCGCTGCATGTACATTGTTTGGAGCAGGCCAATCGGGCTCAATCCAGCTCATTTTCTTCGAGCGCCAATATTAAATTAGCCATGTCTTCAGGTACAGCCCGTTCCCATTCGCAATAAGTATCCGTTTCAGGATGTTGCAACCCAAGTCGAGTTGCATGCAAAGCTTGTCTTTTAAATCCTCGTAAAGCTTGTTCCATATTCTCATTACAATTGGCGGTCATTTGAAAACGCCCACCATAAACAGAATCTCCAACCAGTGGATAATGAATATAGGCCATATGAACCCTGATTTGATGGGTTCTACCTGTTTCCAGTTTGACTCTAAGTAAAGTATGTCTAGCAAATCGTTGTTCAAGTCGATAATGAGTCACCGCATGTTTGCCATCTTCTCTGACTGCATTGCGTTTACGATCAGCTGGATGTCTGCCTAATGGCTCATCAACAGTTCCACCAGCAGTCATCCAACCTTTTACCAAAGCGAGATATTCTCGAGTAATGGTTCTTTCCTGCAATTGCGTGGATAAACTATTATGTGCCTTTAGCGTTTTAGCCACCATTAGCAAGCCACTGGTATCTTTATCTAGTCGATGTACGATACCTGCTCTGGGTAATGTTTTTAAAGTATTATCATGGTTTAATAAAGCATTCACTAAAGTACCTTGCCAATGACCTACCGCCGGATGTACAACCAGACCGGCAGGCTTATTTATTATCAATAAGGATTCATCTTCAAAAACGATATCTAAATCAATATCTTCAGCTTCGTAAACCAGAACCTGTTCCGCTTCAGCATCTAACTCTACCTGCTCTCCTCCATCGATTTTAGCTTTGGCGACCAAGGTTTTATTATTGACAGTAACGCGCCCGGCTTTAATCCAGGTTTGCAATTTACTCCGTGAATAATCAGGGAATATTTCTGCCAGACATTGATCTAGACGCATGCCTGCCATCTCTTCAGGTATTATTGCTGTTAAAAGTGCCATATTGAATTTAAAATTAAGTTATACTCGCAGTCAAAGGTTTCAATTGTTGTCAAATCATAGAATAAATTTTAATAAAAATCAGACCATTACAAGCAATAACATCTATTCATTACGGACATTGAATAGACTTTACAATCGTAACCGATTGCAGATTTTTAAAAGTCGGTTTGTGGCCATCAAATTAAGACATAACAAACGACCGAAGTATAATCATTGTATTCCCTGAAAATATTTTGGAGCTTTTGTTTTGCCTTTGGTTTATTGATCAATATTCAGAAACAATAGTATTAGTGATGCTTGTTGCTATCATCAATCAACTCATTATTGATTTCTCAATCAACGCACAAAGACGAGCTCTTTGAAAAACAGTTTATTGTTCCACTTTTCTAACCCGATCAAATCTTGTTTTTTTATTAGCGAGAAAAATTTTCCCATCTTACACAATATGCAATTATTTTTACAAAAAATTTTACTTGTACTCTTTTTGAGCCTTGCATTGCAAGGCTGTGAAACGCTAAAGAATTTTAAATTCAATGATTCTGAAACTGATGACAAATACACAGGATGGGAAGCAAAAAAGTTTCATGATAAAGCTAGAGCAGCAATGGATTCAGGAAATTATCAAAAAGCCATTAAACTTTATGAAACCCTGGAAACGCGCTATCCATTTGGAGATTATGCGGCCCAAACACAACTTGATGTCGCTTACGCCTATTTTAAAAGTGATGATCCTGAAGCGGCTATTGCTGCTGCGAATCGTTTCATTAAAATCAACCCCAGAAACCCCAGTGTAGATTATGCCTATTATCTAAAAGGCCTGATTAATTTTAATAGAGGCATAGGATTTATTGATCGTTTTCTACCCACCGATGCATCCCAACGCAATCCAAGCAACGTTCAAGAAGCTTTTGATAATTTTCAAGAATTAGTTCGCCGGTTTCCGCAAAGCGAATATGCCGCCGATGCAAAACAGCGAATGCTGGCATTAAGAAATAACCTGGCTATGTATGAAATTCATGTGGCTCGCTTTTATATAAAACGGCGTGCTTATGTTGCAGCAGCCAATAGAGCCAGTTATGTCGTTAAAGAATTCCAGCGCACACCTGCCATGCCTTACGCACTACAAATTATGCAACAGGCCTATACAAAAATGGGATTAACTGATCTGGCTGCCGATGCTGCACGCGTTTATCAGCAGAACTATCCTGATGGTCTCCCACCAGAGATTGAATATGGAGAAGCAACTTTTGTACAAAAAGTCTGGGATTTTATTGGACTTGATGAATGAAAGACTATTTCCCACTATCAGAATTGTAGAATTACTACGCTTTGATTTTAGTCGAAACCAAAATGAAAACATATCAGATGTCTAATAACTTCGGCTTAAGGAAAGCCGTGACATCTATACAGCTCCTGCATCTGGAGTGCTAAAACATGTTTTAGCACTCCAAAAAATCACGCTATTAATTAAGTTTTTACGGGGATGAGAGTGTAATAATGCTTACTCAAGAAATAATATTAAAGTGTTGGGTTACGTTATCGCGCTTCGCTTGATAAGCTAACCCAACCTACCAGCTAAGCCATTGTTTATTTATATCTTAATCGTAAGGGAGATGGAAAAAAACAATCATCCAATTTCTGGTCTTTTTGTCCGTCTTCGATCGTGCAGCAACAGTTACATAGCTTGCTATGC
>CAYNRB010000250.1:0-4298 GCA_964399475.1 uncultured Methylomarinum sp. | reverse complement strand
CTGCACAATAATTCTAATTCAAAAAAGTCCATCAAAATAGATGTGCGGATAGCCAACGCTCAGACACTTCTTTATTTATGCCTTTTCTTTTAGCATAGTTTTCTAACTGTTCCTGATCAATTTTTCCTACATTAAAATACTGTGACTGTGGATGAGAAAAATACCAACCACTAACCGCAGCCGTCGGATACATGGCAAAACTTTCAGTCAATTCTATTCCGGTTAATTCAGTGACATTTAACAATTCAAATAGCTTTGCTTTTTCTGTATGATCAGGACATGCTGGATAGCCTGGTGCAGGTCGGATGCCTTCATATTCTTCAGAAATCAGTTGCTTATTATCTTTTTCCTCATTCACCGCATATCCCCAATAGTCTTTACGAATCTGCTCATGTAAATATTCGGCAAAAGCCTCCGCTAAGCGATCAGCCAAAGCCTTAATCATAATTGAATTATAATCGTCATGATCTGTTTCAAATTGCTCTATTTTTTGCTCTATTCCAACCCCCGCTGTTACTGCAAAAGCGCCAATATAATCGGCCTTTCCCGTTTCTGCATTAGCTATAAAATCCGACAAACAATAGTTAGGTCGACCAGGTGCTTTGATATTTTGTTGCCTTAAATGATGCAAGGTTTCTAGAATTTCAGTTCGAGATTCATCTTTATAGAGAACCACATCATCTCCCAGACTATTGGCAGGGAAAAAACCAAATACAGCTTTGGCAGTTAGCCATTTTTCACTCACCAGCTGATTCAGCATTGCCTTGGCATCTTTAAATAACTTAACCGCTTCTTCCCCAACAATCTCATCTGTCAAAATTGCTGGATACTTACCCGATAACTCCCAAGTCTGAAAGAAAGGTGTCCAGTCAATATAAGGCACTAGAACTGAAAGCTCAAGCGAATCAATTACCTTAGACCCAATTAAGGAAGGCGTTACTGGATTATGAGAATCTCCGACAAATTTATTTTTTCGGGCATTCTCTAGACTCAGCTGTTTTGTTTTTGCTTTACGGCCTTTATGACGCTCACGTACTTGATCATATTCTGCACGTAATTTGCTAACAAATTCATCTTTATGTTGTTTACTTAACAGTGAACTGACCACACCGACACTTCGAGATGCATCGGCAACGTAAACGGTAGGCGCATGGTAATTTTGTTCAATTTTGACCGCCGTATGTGCACGAGAAGTTGTAGCACCACCAATCATCAAAGGTATATCAAAACTTTGCCGTTCCATTTCTTTAGCTAGATGCACCATTTCATCCAATGAAGGGGTAATTAAACCGCTCAGTCCAATAATATCAACCTTCTTTTCTCTTGCCGTTTTGAGTATAGTTTCAGCAGGTACCATCACTCCCAAATCAATCACTTCGTAGTTATTACATTGCAAGACCACACCGACAATATTTTTACCAATATCATGAACATCACCTTTTACAGTAGCCATCAATATCTTTCCATTTGACCGTATAGCCCCACCCTCTTCTGCATCCATAAAGGGCATTAAATGGGCAACCGCTTTTTTCATTACCCGTGCTGATTTAACAACCTGAGGTAAAAACATTTTTCCTTCACCAAACAAATCACCAACTACATTCATGCCATCCATCAAGGGACCTTCTATGACATGTAAAGGTAACTCGGCTTCAAGTCTTGCCTGTTCAGTATCATCAATAATAAAGTCGGTATTTCCTTTAACCAATGCATGCTCTATACGTTTACTAACTGGCCATTCTCGCCACTCTAAATCTTCTTTTTTTACAATTTCACTGCCACCTTGATATTTCTGCGCCATTTCCAGCATGGCTTCCGTTGCCTCATTATTTCGATTGAGTACAACATCTTCTACGGCTTTTTTTAAATCAGCAGGAATATCTTCATAAATAGCTAATTGCCCAGCATTGACAATCCCCATATCCATACCGGCTTTAATGGCATGATATAAGAAAACTGCATGAATTGCTTCACGCACCAGATTATTTCCACGGAAGGAAAAAGATACATTAGAAACACCGCCAGAAATTAGGGCATGAGGCAAGGTTCTTTTGATTTCTCGAGTGGCTTCAATAAAATCTACGCCATAATTGTTATGCTCATCAATGCCTGTAGCAATAGCAAAAATATTGGGATCAAAAATAATATCCTCAGCTGGAAACCTAACCACTTCGGTCAAAATTTTATAAGCGCGCTGACAAATCTCTATTTTCCTTGCCATGGTATCGGCTTGGCCTTTTTCATCAAAGGCCATTACAATAACAGCGGCACCATATCTTCTTATTAATTTTGCCTGCTTAATAAAATTCTCTTCCCCTTCTTTTATAGAAATGGAATTGACTATCCCCTTACCTTGAATACATTTAAGCCCGGCTTCCAGTATTTCCCATTTTGAAGAATCTATCATAATGGGAACTTTAGCTATATCCGGTTCTGCTGCAATCAAGTTTAGAAACCGCACCATGGCTTCTTTGGATTCCAGCATCCCTTCATCCATATTGATATCAATAATTTGTGCGCCATTTTCAACTTGCTGCTTAGCTACATCCAGTGCTGTTTCGTAATCACCTTCCACAATCAGACGTTTGAATTTTGCAGAACCAGTAATGTTGGTTCTCTCTCCAATATTCACAAACAGAGAATCAGGCGCAATATGTTGAGGCTCTAAACCGGCTAATCGACATTGCTTTTCAATTACAGGAATTTTTCTGGGACTGTATTGCTGAACTTGCTCAATAATTGCTTTTATATGATCAGGAGAAGTCCCACAACAACCACCGATAATATTCAAAAAACCGTTATTCGCCCAATCAGCAAGCTCTTTCGCCATTTCTTCTGGCGTTTCATCATACTCTCCAAATTCATTGGGCAAGCCTGCATTAGGATGAGCAGAAACATGCGTGTCAGCAATATTCGATAATTCTTCTATATACTGACGTAATTCTTTTGCTCCTAAAGCGCAGTTGAAACCGATAGAAACCGGTTCAATATGATTTAATGAATTCCAGAAAGCGACTGCGGTTTGTCCTGATAAGGTTCTACCAGAGGCATCAGTTATGGTGCCTGAAATCATAACCGGTAACTTATAGCCCAATTCATCAAAATATTTTTCGACTGCAAAAATGGCGGCTTTGGCATTTAAGGTATCAAAAATGGTTTCGATCAAAATAATATCAACACCACCGTCACACAAACCTTTTACTGCTTCAATATAGGATTCCACCAGCTGATCAAAGGATATATTTCTAAAACTGGGATCATTAACTTCAGGTGACATAGAAGCTGTACGATTGGTTGGCCCCAATGTTCCAGCAACAAATCTAGGCTTTTCTGGCGTTAACTCGGTAACTTCTTCTGCCACTTGTTTGGCTAATCGTGCAGATTCCAGATTGATTTCATAGGCCAATGCTTCCATATTGTAGTCAGCCATAGCGATACGTGTTGCGTTGAAGGTATTAGTTTCAACAATATCAACACCGACATCGTAATAGGCTCTATGGATTGCCATGATAATATCTGGCTGAGTTAAAGATAACAGGTCATTATTACCTTGTAAATCTGATTCCCAATCTGCAAAACGCTCACCGCGATAATCTTTTTCTTCCAGCTTGTAACTTTGTATCATGGTGCCCATAGCACCATCAAGAAACAAAATTCGCTGTGACAGTTGTTGTTTAAATATTTCGGTTTGGTTCATTTATGATGGGAATAGAAGTTATGTGACTAAAATTAGTATAGAACTATAATAAAAAGGATTATTTAGATTGTATTTTTGTCGGCTAAATTGATAATTTCCCAGAAAGTACTAAAATTTTCTGAGCAAAAACAGAGTCGTTTTAAAGCAAAATGCCTTACAATTTAATATAATGACAAGCAGAAATCATTAGAAAAGAGGCTAAAATATCAAAACCCAGCTTATTACATGTTATTAGAAGTGTTATAGCGGCAGCTATCGGAATACAAAGCGAAAAAACAGAAAAATAGATTTTGAACAAGGCGCATTACCTGCTTATCTTATCGTTGGATTTATTGCCACTGTGTTATTCATTTTTACATTGATATCTATCATCTCCGCAATCACCAATTGATTGATAGTTAAGAAATAGTGCTAGCATTCCAACTATGTGTAGAGGTTACCACTGATAACTTATAAGAAAACAAGGACATAAAATTTCGTCTACCTATAAATTGTCACTATCCAGAATACAACAAAAGCTACATAGCAACCTATGTAGCTTTATGAAAAGGAATACAAACTATTGAACGAAATGCCTGTTTGTCCTTTTCTAATACAACTA
>CAYNRB010000249.1:0-4341 GCA_964399475.1 uncultured Methylomarinum sp. | reverse complement strand
TTAGGACAATTAAAATGGAATATAGGCAGGAGTGAAATAGGTTTAGCTATTGCTCCCCTTTACTATATTTGTTCCGTTTATATAAAACTATAGCCCATTTAATAGATCCGCTTTAATATCATCAATATTTTCTAGACCGACGGATATTCTAACTAGGTTGTCTTTTATCCCTGCTTTTGCTCGGACTTCAGGTGTCAGCCTGCCATGGGTTGTCGTTGCAGGATGTGTGATTGTAGTTTTAACATCGCCAAGATTTGCAGTGATTGATAACATTTTTGTCGCATCAATTAACTTCCAGGCATGATCTTTTCCACCCATTAATTCAAAACTAACTACTGCACCAAAATGACTTTGCTGGATTTTTGCCAACTCATGCTGTGCATGTGAAGGCAGGCCAGGATAATGAACTTTAGATACCCCAGATTGCTTTTCTAACCATTTAGCCAATTCAAAAGCACTATCGCAATGCGCTTTCAATCTAACTGCAAGCGTTTCCAGTCCTGATAAAAAAACCCAGGCATTAAACGGACTCATGGTTGATCCGCCTGTACGTAAATAGGGGTAAATGAATTGTTCAATTATTTCATCGCTGGCTATTACTGCGCCACCCACACAACGTCCTTGCCCATCTATAAACTTGGTGGTTGAATGGACAATAATATCTGCACCTAATTCCAAAGGTTTCTGTAAAACAGGTGTGCAAAATACGTTATCAACCACTAATAAACAATCCTGCTGATGTGCGATATTTGCAAGAACCTGAATGTCAGCAATTTCTATCAAGGGGTTTGATGGTGTTTCCAAAAAAAGAAAACGGGTGTTAGGCTGTATTGCCGCTTCCCATTCAGAAGGGTCAGTCAAGTTGACAAAGGTGGTTTCCACGCCAAATTTAGCAAAATAATTCTGGAACATTAAAACCGTATTACCAAATACACTGCGGGATGAAACGACGTGATCTCCTGCTTTCAACAAACCCATTCCGACTGCCATAATAGCTGCCATACCCGATGAAAATGCCAGACAGCGTTCGCCTTTTTCCATTAAAGCCAGGCGCTTCTGAAATACTTCCACAGTAGGGTTGGTAAATCTGGAATATATATTTCCAGGCTGTTTACCTGTAAATCTCAGTGCAGCTTCTTCAGCACTTTTAAACACATAACTTGAAGTGGCAAAAATTGGCATACTGTGCTCATCTTCATGCGTACGTACATGTCCTGCTCTAATGGCTTGTGTTTCTAAAGAATAAGTGTTCCAGTCAAAATCTGTCATTTATTGAAATTAGTAATATTTGTTTCTGTTGAAATATGTTTCAGGTGTGATATTTTTGTTACTGTATTGGTTTATAGCGGACTGAAGTCCGATCTACAGTTGTTAATAAAGGCTAAGGAGCGAGGATTTAATAATATCCGAATCTTGGCTTGTCTTTTTGTCCGTCTTCTGCGTTGTAGAAACAGTTGCATAGCTCGCTATGCGCCCGTTTCTACGCCTTGAAGACGAACAAAAATCCTGCGCCAAACTTTCGGATATTATTAAATCCTCACTCCTAATTAATCTGAATTTTGTAATTCGAGAATAAAATTATCTGCTTTTTTCTCAGATTGAACCTCGTCATTCCTTAATGCGTTAATGCGATCCAGATATTTCTCATCAATATCGCCTGTTATATATTCCTGATTGAAACAGGAGGTATCAAAATGGGTGATTTTTGAATTTCCTTTTTTTACAGCATCTATCAAATCTTCCAGATCCTGATAAATCATTTTGTCTGCGCCTATTGCAATCCCCACTTCATCTTCAGTCCGGTTATGGGCGATTAATTCTTCAACGACTGGCATATCAATTCCATAAACATTAGGATATCTTACGGGGGGAGCTGCCGATGCAAAATAGACTTTTTTGGCTCCAGCCTCTCTAGCCATTTGAATAATTTGTTCTGATGTCGTGCCTCTTACTACTGAATCATCAACTAATAATACATTTTTTCCTTCAAACTCTAAATCAATTGCATTCAATTTTTGTTTAACTGATTTCTTACGCATTTGTTGACCAGGCATAATAAAGGTACGCCCGATATAGCGGTTTTTCATGAATCCTTCACGAAATTTTACTTTCAATTGATAAGCCATTTGCAGTGCTGCGGTTCTGCTTGTATCAGGGATAGGAATCACTACATCAATATCATGATCTGGCCATTCACGCAGAATCTTGTCAGCCAGTTTTTCGCCCATTCTCAAACGGGCTTTATAGACTGAAATGTCATCAATGATGGAGTCTGGCCTTGCAAAATAGACATATTCAAAAATACAGGGACAATGATCAACCACATCTGAACATTGTCTGGTATGCAGTTTTCCAGATGCTTCAATAAATATGGCTTCTCCGGGTTCAATATCTCGGATTAATTCAAAGCCCAGCACTTTTAGTGCTACATTTTCAGAGGCCACCATAAAATCAGAGCCTTCTTCGGTTTTTCTTTCACCGAAAACCATGGGTCTAATACCGTGCGGGTCTCTGAACGCTAAGACACCAAATCCCACAATCATTACCACAACAGCATAAGCACCACGACAGCGTCTATGTACTGCGGAAACAGCTTGAAACACATCTTCTACATCCAGTCTTAATTTACCTAGTTGTTGCAATTCATGTGCAAAAATATTCAATAAAATTTCAGAATCAGAATCTGTATTAATATGTCTTTGATCTTCCAGAAAAAGTTGTTTTTTTAATTCTTCAACATTGGTTAAGTTACCATTATGTGCCAAGGTAATTCCAAAAGGAGAGTTCACATAAAAAGGTTGAGCTTCTGCCGAACTAAAACAGCCAGCCGTAGGATAACGTACATGGGCTATTCCCATGTTGCCTCTTAATTTCAACATTTGTTGGGTTGAAAAAACATCTCGTGCTAAGCCATTGTCTTTTCTTAAAAAAAAGCGACCACTTTCACAAGTTACAATTCCTGCCGCATCTTGTCCGCGATGTTGCAAAACCGTTAAAGCATCATAAAGTTCCTGATTAACATTTTGATGAGAGACAATACCCACAATACCACACATGATAATAAACCTTATTCTAATTTAGAAAAGCGCACGGAGATACTTCCTTAATTGGCGCAGTATTTTACTAACTATTTAATAGCTTACATATTTTGCCAGACCCGATGGAATATTGTCGCGAAACCAGACAGCTAATGATTGAAAGGGAGGAATCAAAACGGATTCTTTCCACCAGGCATCTTTGGGCAATGGGGTTAGTCCAGCTAGCATTACTATAATAGCAACGACGGCAAATCCTCGTGCTATTCCAAATATCATACCTGCAAATCTGTCTGAACCGGTTAGCCCCGTTTTTTTAACCAGCTCAGATAATAAATGGCTAATAATCGCACCTAAAATTAAAGTGACAAAAAACAAAATGCCAAACGACGCTGCTAGCCTAGCTGATGGATATTGAATAAATGGCTCTAGATAGACCGAAAATGCTTGGCTATAAGTGAACCCTATCCAAATAGCTAAAACCCACAATACTAAAGAAAAGGCTTCTTTAATAAACCCTCTTAATAATCCTATCAGTGATGAAATGCCTATCAGACTGATAATGGCATAGTCTATCCAAATCATTCAATATCTCTTTGTTTCAATTTATAAATCTAAACCAAAATTAAGCTAAAAAAATTATTTAATCCCAGAAATAAGAATTCCATTAATATTATTTAATTTTTCTAATTCTAATTTCGCTGCTTTCGCTTTATCTTCATCCAATTCAGGTCCCACCCACACTCTATATAACAATTCATTTTCTTTTGTTACAGAGTTTATTTCGACTCGAAAACCTTGTTGCCTAATTTTATTTTGCAAAGAGATGGCATTACTTTCCTTGCTAAAATTCCCCATTTGAACATACCAGCTAGACCATTCAAGTGTTGTTGACAGACTAGTCAGTTTAGTTTTTAAGGCTAAAGAATCAGGATGATTAATGACCTCATCTACACTTTTGGGTAGCAAGTCTAATCCGGAGTTTCTAAATTTCACGGGGATTGCAGGTATGGATAATTCACTGACTAATTTCTCGGAATCATCAATTGGATCATCAAATAACATGGGCAAAAATATTGCAGCTATAGATGTGATTACAACTGCACCGACTAATCGTTGCTTTAAATCTTGATCCATTATTCTAAAACCTCAATTGAGTATGGCCTGAGAAAATACTGTGTAGAAACTAGGGCGGTATGTTTCTTGGCGGTAGGTTGTACTTGGCAGATACAATTTCTTTACAATTAATTATCAAGCGAATCAATAAGGTTATCAAGTTTAGGGAGCTGGAAATAAATAATCATCC
>CAYNRB010000248.1:0-4381 GCA_964399475.1 uncultured Methylomarinum sp. | reverse complement strand
TCTTACCTTGGCTCTTGCCCTCAGGATATTAACAATATGAATATAAACTTATTAAAACAGTTTTCAAAAGGATTTTTCTGCTTAATACTATTATTAGCTTCTATTTCAGTTGGCTATGCTGCTAATACGATCATAGTCTCAGCAGAAGGCTTGGCTGATCCGGAATCACCTGCTTATCAACGTGATAAGGGCTTATTACTGGATGCACTTAGGGCAGATGCGCGGCGCCAGGTGGTAGAAAAAGCTGTGGGTACTATGGTTGATGGGTCAACCCTTATTGAAAACTATGAGTTAATTCATGATCGTATTTTAACCAAAACAGCTGGACTGATCAAAACAGTGATTAAAGAAAGCCCTCCTTGGCTGGGTGATGATGGTTTTATGCATATTTTGCTTAAGGCTGAAGTCTATATCAGTGAAATAAAGGATGCTTTAAAATCTATGTCACGAGAATCCCGTATTAGTTTGCTTAAAAAATATGATAATCCAAAAATTTCTGTGGCAATTATGGTTCAGGATTCGAATAGAGGCAGTCATGTTGAACCAGTACGTTCGGATATTGCAGAAAACATATTAAAACAGCATATCAAAAAATTTGGTTATCGAGTTTGGTCGGAAGAAAATACCAGTAAACTTAAATTGGAAATGATGGAACGCAGTTCCATGCAAAATATGTCCGATGTGACTTTATCTGTTTCCCAAATTAAAGCCGCTGATTTTTCTATTTTAGGTGTGGCTAAATTTAAACCGATTAGCATTACCTTAAAAGCTTCTGGCATAACCCTTACTAAATATGTATTAACCTCCTGGACGGTTAAATGTATAGATAATAATACCAGTGAGGAAATTTATTTTAATAATAATATTCCCAGAAAGAAAAGCTGGGCGGATGAAGATGCAGCTTTGGCGGATATAGGAAAGCTTATTGGCGGTGAATTTTCCAAAGATTTCTTTGAAGATCATTTAATGGCGCCCAGTAAGATTTTTCAGTTACAAGTGGTCGGTTTACCGGATTATGATATTGCTAAAATATTTAAAAAAGAAATGATCGGTTTGCGTCCGGTTTTGAATGTTGATTTAAGGAATTTTGATAGTGATGGATATTCTTTGTACGAAGTTGATTTTGCGGGGAATCGTGGAAATTTTCAAGATTTAATAAACGGAACAGTGGTAACGCCATTGAATACCAAATTAGGTGAAAGAATGTTTAAACTGGATAGTGCACAGGGGAATGTTGTTCGCGTCAGTTTTAGATCCAGTGATTCAGTTGATCAACTCTTACAGAAGTTTAACGGAATGCCGCCTGCTTCTTTGGTCAATGCCTCACCCGCTAGATTAAAAGGTTTGATTCATAGTGAAAAAACCATGCAAAAAGTCGCCGCCATTAATCCCAGTGCCATCAAACAATTAGCAAGTTCAGGGAATGCTAGTGCTAATAACGCGCTCAAAGCGATAGATGATTTTTAAAAATTTTTAATACCCATCCGTTTCGGGATGATAGCAGAGTCTTTTACGGACTCTGGTTTCTTATATCTTAATTATTATTGAAGGAATATCATGAATAAATTAATACTTTTAATGTTGGTATCTGTGTTGGCCATTACAGGTTGTGCAGTTAATCATTTGGGTGAAGGGCTAACTGCTGGTAGAAACAGGGATTATATAGAAATGCGTGATCATTGCTATAAAGCTAGTCAGCAACAGAATGCCAATCCATTAGCTTTTAAGTGTTTAGGTGAAGCCTATCTTAATCTGGGTAGTCGTCAACTTGCAGAAGAAGCCTACTTGACTTATTTAGGCCGAGTGCCTAGTGATGTTGAAGCTAGATTTGCAGTGATTAACCTATATATTAGTATGGGTCGATATTCTGCCTCTCAAGTGCATCTTGAGACTGTAATAAATATTCAACCAGGTAATTTACAAGGCTTGTATTTATTGGGAGAGTCTCATCGATTAACCAATAATTGTGATGCAGCATTGATAGCTTATGAAAAAGCATTGCTAATAAATCCAGGGTTTCAGGACGCATCACTTTCTAAAACAAAGGCGGAAGAAGAAATTTGTGACTTGGCTAAGGAAGAAGCAATCAAGTATGTCGCTCCACCGAAGAAAAAAATTTTTATCAAGAAAAAATTTCAAGCTGGAGGCGCAGCTTTAGATGAAAGTGATTGGTGAGACATATGAAAATCTTCCAAAATAATACATTTATTCTTTTGACCGGATTAACTCTGCTACTTTCTACTGTGACTTATGCGGGTAACAGGGAATTGATGAAGCAAAAAAAGTTAAGAGCTTTATTATTGAATGAATCGGTAATAGATCAGATTGGTGACTTTAAAAATGATGAACTGGTTTCTTTTATCGGTCGTGTTGTGAAGAGAAATGATGGCGGTTTTGAGATTTTGGTGGAACAAATTGATAAAAATCCTTTAACTCAAAATATTAGTATCAAGCCTCATGGACGCTATATTGAATATATGTCGTTTGAGGAAATGCAGAAATTACCCAAAGTGAAGACATACGACAAAGCATCTAGCTTTTATGGCGGTGGTGAGCCTGTTGTTAGGTGATTTGTTGGCCTGACTCAAGAAACATCAATGTTTTAATTCGTAAAATCTATATAGAAAATGATTAACTTATTTTAAAGAGGCAAAAATTGTGAGAATTATAGTTAAGACTTTAGTGTTGTTTTTGATTCCCATTACACTATTAATACAATCGGAAAATTTATGGGCGGGTGGTAATAAAAAATTGATGTCCATTAAAAAAGCCAAAGTGATGGCACAACGTGGCATCGTTGAAAGTGTGATTGGTTTGAAAATCAAAAGTACTTCATTGTGGACAGATAAAAACTCGGATGTTTACAAAATTGAATCAAAAGTGGCTGCGGCCATAAAAGGAATTCAATTTGATGCACCTAAATACGATAAAACCAAAGATATAGCTATGATCACAGCTAAAATAAGATTAGGTTCGATCAAAAATATCATCGGTAAAGCAATTCACTATGACAATTTGGTGATTTCAAGGGTTGGTTTTGCAACTTCTTCAAGAGAATATGCACCACAGCTTGCCGCACTGAGAGCGGCTGAACTCAATGCATATGATGAAATGGCGCAATTGATAGTAGGGCAAAAAATCAAAAGTAATACTAAAGTCAAAAACTTTGTATTGGAAAGTGATGAAGTCAAAACCAAAACATTGGCCGCTATCTGGGGTGCAGAGGTTAAGGATTTTGGTTGGGAAGAAGATGGCACTGCTTTTATTCAGCTACGTTTAAATGCCAAATATGTGCGTGATGTACTTGGAAATACCTTTGCTTATACTGAAGATAATTATTTAGAAGTAACTGGATACGGTGCTTCTTTTGATGAATTAAATGAATCAGGAACCGAATCCTTTGGCACAAAAGGACAGGCAGTGGATAATGTGATTTTTGATATTCCTGGCAGTAGTAGACCGAATACTAATGATGGCGGTGGTGGTGCGGCTCTTTTAAGATAGAGTAGATTGTATGGAATATGTATAGACTGTTTTTTTGGAGAGTATTATGAGTAAAGATCATTTATCGGTGTTAAGTCTATTTGTATTGATGTTTCTTTTAATTCCACGTTTAGCATGGTCAATTGATAATGAAATTATTGAGTTACCCAAACCAAATTCATCGAATACGGCAATTCAAGAAATGATCTTTGATATTCCAAGTACTCAATCCAATTCTACTGAAATTCAGAGTAAAGAAGTAACTGAGGAATTATCAGAATCTAAAAAGGTGCGTGCAAGCATAATTGAAACCACTATCAATGTTCCTGAAGTGCAATCCGGTAATAAAAAATTAATGGAAAATAAAAAGCTCAAAGATCAGGAAAATTATGGCAAAAATGCGATTTTCAAATTTGGAAATGGCTTGATTGATATTGCAACGAGTTGGCTGGAAATACCAAAAGCTATGATTAAAACTAGCAAAAATGATGGTTTGATGACAGGCTTGACAGTCGGTTTTGCTAAAGGTGTTGTAAATACAGCAGGACAGGCGGTTAGTGGTGCTGCCAATGTAGTTAGTTTCCCCGTCCCTGTAGAAATAAAAAACCCATTGAAAGCTAAAGACTTAGATATAAAAGAAATCAATATGGAAGATATCTTTGGAGGGGCTTTTTCAAAACCATCAAAATGATTAGTGAGCTACTAAAACTCAGACAATTTTGGTTTGATAGAGAGGAAATCATGTAGAGCGGACTTCAGTCTGCTACAACTTTTAATTTGAGTGAATAGCGGACTAAAGTCCGCTCTACAATATTCATCAAACCAAAGTTGATGGACTACTAGCTAAGCATAGATAACAGGAATACGTAAAGTATCCTTTTATATGTTACAGAACTTG
>CAYNRB010000247.1:0-4384 GCA_964399475.1 uncultured Methylomarinum sp. | reverse complement strand
GGTTTGTCTAAGTATACTTGGCACTGTATCAGTCGGGGAATATAGAGTGAACTGATTTTGGTCGATAGCAAGGCACTGAAGTAGGTGCAAGCAGATACCGTTTATCGGCTAGACTATATCGCTAGAAATCCATAAGCTTAATCGTATGAAGCATAGGTAATACATCACTGATTTCCCGCTATGTTTCTCATAAAATCAACCATCATCCTGGCTAAGATTATAACCAGTGAAACATTTTTTGATAATTAATTTTCGATTCAATTATGGCCTCTTCCCAAGATTTCTACGAACAGCTTGACGGTTTTCCACATTTTCCTGAATACACACAATTAGAAAAGTACAGCCCACTACCTAATGACTGGTTTGTAGTAATAACAGACATTAAAGGCTCAACAAAAGCAATAGAACAGGGTCTGTATAAAGAAGTAAATTCTTTGGGTGCGGCCTCAATTGTTGCATTAATCAATGCTGTAGCCCCTTTAAAAGTGCCCTATGTATTTGGAGGAGATGGATCGACTATCTGCATACCTCCATCAACCAAAGAAGTGGTTGAAGCTGCTTTGGTGGCAACTAAACAAATGGCAATAAAAGAATTTGATCTGGATTTGAGAATTGGTATGGTTCCGATGAGTTTGATCCATCAGAACAACCATCAAATATTGATAGGCAAATACCAGCCATCAGCTCATTTTCAACAAGCCATGTTTCAAGGGGATGGCTTAGGTTATGCTGAATCTTTGGTTAAAGATCCAAAACCAGATAATGCCTTTTTAATTGCAGAAGACAACGTAGATGCCCAAGCCAGTTTTGAAGGTTTTGAATGCCGCTGGAATGAAATCCCAAGTCCAGATGAAGAAACCGTAGCAATTCTGATTCAAGTTTTAGAAGACGATATATTGTTAAAAGAAACTCTCTACAATCAGGTAACTCAAAAAATTCTTGAAATTTATGGTGACGATGATGAAAAGGGCAGAGATAACCTACCACCAGTTCAAGCTGAACAACTTTCATTAACCTCCTCCTTAGACAAGCTTTCTAGTGAAGTACGTATTCGAACAGCTTTTAAATCCCTTTGGCAACGCAAGTCCTATGCTTTAAAGTTAAAACTCATCGTAAATATTGGCAAGTTCTTGATGGGGAATAAAGTAAAAATCGGTAAGGTTGACTGGGGAAATTATAAAAAAACCTTAATAGAGAATACAGATTATCGTAAATTTGATGAAACCTTAAGGATGATTCTTTCTGGATCCGCTAAACAACGAAATAGTTTACGTGCATATTTAGAACTACTTAACCAAAAGAAAAAAATAGTTTTTGGTATCCATCCTTCACCTAGCGTTTTAATGACTTGCTTGATTTTTAATTATGAAGCAGATCATTTTCATTTTGTTGATGGATCTAATGGTGGCTATGCTATGGCGGCAAAAGAAATGAAACGTCAGTTGAAGACAATTTAATCAGGAATTTCTGGTTTCGGTGTGGCCAATAGTTGGCTCTTCAAGATTAATTCACAATTATATTATTGTTATTCCTCCCTTAAAATAATCAGAAAACTTGAACTTTAAAATTAAAAGGTTATGCTTATTAGATTAATTCATCAAATTTCAGGAGCATTTCATGTTGGCATCTATATCAAGCTTTCAGCCCCTATCCATTGGAAATTATAATCAGTTAAATAGCTTGGGAAATGAACAAAACCCAAATAAAAAAATAGAGGGAAATAAGGATAATCCGACGCGTGAATCCGAATCATCAAAAGTCACTCAAAAGGCGCAAATTGAGCTTACCCAAGAAGAGCAAACTAAAGTTCAGCAATTAAAGCTTCGGGATCTTGAGGTTAAAGCACATGAGCAGGCGCACTTAGGTGCTGCAGGAGCATTGGCTACTGGAGGAGCAAGTTTTTCTTATACGACAGGGCCTGACGGATTACGTTATGCAACGGGTGGAGAAGTCGGTATTGATACAGCGGTTGTAAAAGGAGATCCAGAAGCTACTTTAAGAAAAGCCGATATTATTCGTCGTGCCGCTTTAGCACCTAAATCACCCTCTGCTCAAGATCAATTGGTTGCCAGTCAGGCCATTGCATTAGCTGGAGAAGCCAGGACTGAATTGATTCAACAGACTAAAGAAAGTACTGAAAGTGTAAATGAAACAGAAAAAACAGATGAGGTCAATGAAGCTGAAACAGGCAACGCTGAAATAAGTGAGGCTAATACATCTTCCGAAACCAGTCCTGCTACTGAAACGGGTTCAATCATAGATTTTTCTGTTTAGATTTTAACCATCTTGTTCTGATCGAAGGAACTGACTAATCTTCTCGAAACGTATCCTCTGGGATTATTCAATATTCTTGTTCCGGCTATTTGATAATCATTCATATTATGAATATGACCGTGAAACCAGGCATCAATTTGGTATTGATAAAATAAATAGTTTAAATCATTGCAATAAGCTAATTTTTTGAGTAAATAAGGTGATTCATTCCAGCTCATTTCTGAGGGTGCATGATGTGTTACCACGATAGTCTTGCCTGCAAAAGGTTGGGCTAATTGATTTTCTAGCCATCTTTTTGAGCGTAAAAAAAGCCTGGAATAGAGCTGTTCATTAAATGCTTCATCTTTAAAGGTGATTTTTTTAAAGTCATTGAGTAGATTTCCCAGTTCTGCTGCTTTTTTATCCCCTTCCTGAAAAAGATTAGTCCATAAGCTACAACCAATAAAACGTATGTTTTTATAAATAAAGCTGTTGTTTTCCAGAAAATGAATTCTACTCCCTGCACATTCCTTACGAATTAAATTAATGGTTTCAATATATTCCTGATTGTAGAATTCATGATTCCCAGCAACATAAATCACTGGTTTTTTTAAGTTTTTAAGCCAATCTACTCCTTGCTTAGAAACACCAATATCACCAGCAGCTATAATTATTTCAGCTTCATTATCAGGAACATGTAATTCACCGAATTCTAGGTGGAGATCAGAAAAATAATTTATTAGCACAATTTAACGCATACCTCTTTTTATGCATGGAGTATAATTGCTGATTATACTTTATACCTGAACCAGCTTGTACCTCATCATTTACAGAAATTGAAAAATTGATCGAGGGAATGCTTTTAATATTAGATATAAATTACAGCGAATCAATTCAGAAGAAAAACATGTCAATTAGTCCTAGAAAACAAACCCAATCAGTCTTGGTTGGCGATATTCAAGTCGGTGGAGGTGCACCTATTGTAGTGCAATCCATGACTAATACTGATACAGCAGATGTTGCTGGAACCGTCAAACAGATTATGGAACTTTCAACTGCTGGATCTGAACTGGTTAGAATAACGGTTAATACAGAGGAAGCGGCAAGTGCAGTACCAGCAATTCATAATCAACTGGTGCAAAAAGGCTTTAATGTTCCTATTGTGGGTGATTTTCATTTCAATGGGCATAAACTGTTGGAAAAATATCCAGAATGTGCCGAGTCCTTGGCGAAATATAGAATCAATCCTGGGAATGTGGGGCGAGGCAAAAAACGCGATCCACAATTTCAGCAAATGATTGAATTTGCTTGCCAATATGATAAACCTGTTCGTATTGGTGTCAATGGTGGTAGTTTAGATCAATCGGTTCTTACCCGTTTGCTGGATGAAAACAGACTTCAAGAAAATCCCCAGGAACTACCGGCTATTACTCGCGAGGCGATTGTTATTTCTGCACTGGAAAGTGCAGCTAAAGCAGAACAATATGGTTTAGGTAAAGATAAAATAATTTTATCCTGCAAAATCAGTAATGTTCAGGAGCTGATTAGTATCTATCAGGATCTTTCCACTCGCTGTGATTATGCTTTACATTTAGGTCTAACGGAAGCAGGAATGGGTTCTAAAGGTATTGTCTCTTCATCGGCAGCATTATCCATACTTATGCAACAAGGAATTGGCGATACTATCCGTATTTCATTAACTCCGGAACCAGGCGGTGCTAGAACGACCGAAGTAATTGTTGCTCAGGAAATGTTACAGACTATGGGTTTTCGTTCTTTTACTCCAATGGTTATCGCATGCCCTGGTTGTGGCAGAACAACTAGTGATTATTTTCAAAAGCTTGCTCAGGAAATTCAAGCCTTTTTACGTGACCAAATGCCCCTATGGAAAGAAAAATATAAAGGCGTTGAAGAAATGGAAGTGGCGGTTATGGGCTGTGTTGTCAATGGCCCTGGGGAAAGTAAGAATGCAAACATAGGCATTAGCTTACCAGGTACAGGTGAAAGTCCTGTCGCCCCCGTTTATGAAGACGGTGAAAAAACAGTTACCTTAAAAGGCGATAGAATCGCGGAAGATTTTCATGAGTTGGTTGAGCGCTATATTGATTCGCACTATGGTGTACATTGAAAA
>CAYNRB010000246.1:0-4396 GCA_964399475.1 uncultured Methylomarinum sp. | reverse complement strand
TGGCATATTTTCTGAAATAAGAACGGGGTTATCTCCAACCTTGCCATCTGATTCCAAGGTATTAGAATCTCTGCAACAAACCGAACAAATAAAATCCAGTTCACCCGAAAATATAAAAAAAATCAATCGTGTATTAGCTGAAGTAAAAGAGTATATGAAAACAGGCAGTCAGTTAGGCAAATTATATAAAAGTGCTAAAAAAATAGTCGACATCATTAAGGATGAATAATGAAGCAAATAAAAGATATTCTGGCAAAAGCAGATAAGCTAAAAGAAAAAGAATTGATTTCTCAGGAGCTACCCCAACAAGGCTCCTGGCCAGCATCAATTCATTTGTTTGACAGGCAATCATTATTGGCGATTGCTGCCGCTTTAGGTGCACAAAGACCATTATTGGTACGGGGTGAACCCGGAACGGGGAAGAGCCAGCTTGCCCGAGCGGCGGCGGCCATGTTGAAAAGTCATTTTATTAGTACCGTTGTGCAGCCACATACGGAATATCAGGAACTGTTGTGGACATTTGATTATACACAGCGCTTAGCCGATGCCCAATTAATGAGTTTAGGGGGGATAGCCTTCAATCCCACAATATCAAAGGATAAAAAGTCAGAACCTGTTCAGCAACAAACATTATCAAAGGATAAAAAGTCAGAACCTGTTCAGCAACAAACATTATCAAAGGATAAAAAGTCAGAAGCTGATCAGCAACAAACATTATCAGCTTCAGAACAATTAGCCCCGGCTCGCTACACCTGTCCTGGGCCGCTCTGGTATGCATATGACTGGGAGAATGCAACAAAACAAACCTGTAAAACAGGCTACCAACCTGAATCGCCAAAAGATGGAAACCCGCCAGCTACATTGGTATTATTAATAGATGAAATAGATAAGGCCGATATATCATTGAGCAATGGCCTGTTAGAAGTCCTGGGAAATGGCAGTTTTAGTGTGCCACATTTTCCCTCAGCCATTGGCAATAATAATCAACCTCCGCCTCTGGTTATTTTAACCAGTAACAGTATTCGAGAATTACCTAATGCATTATTACGCCGTTGTGTACTGTTAGATCTGGCCTTACCAAAAGATGATGCACTGGAAGCGCATTTGCTGAAAATAGGTCAGGCACATTTTCCTGAAATGAAAAATAGCGTATTAAAATTAGCCGCTCAGCAAATTCGTCAGGATCGAGATAAACAAGTCAGCCATCATTTAAAAACAGGGCAGGCAGAATTTGTAGATTTATTACGGGCATTACAACAAGTAGCGGATACCGCGGAACAACAACAAGCCCGTATCGAAGAATTAGCGCCTTTCTTTTTTAAACATCCACCACAACAGGCTTAAGCTGATGAGTTATCTCAGTCGAGCGGATTTATTGCGGCTCTTACCTGATACACCCCTATCATTACGTGTTGAATTAGCGGCGTTAATGGGCTTTGGGAAGCGTGACCAATCACCTCAAAAGACTGAAATAAGTTTATCCAATTTACCTTTTTCAGATCAAAAACCGGATCAAACACCCCAGAAAGAACAACAACCGCCCGAAAAGAATCTGGCTCTCTGGTATATTGATCAATATCAGAGCAGGGATTATCCCTACAGGGAAGAAAACCTATCGGTCAAAATCAGGGAAAAAACCCGTACAAAGCAACCCAAAACGTCGCCCTTATTATCCCCTGCACAGCAACAGATACTCTGGGATCAATGTTTCAAGCATCAGCAGTTAACAAAAAGACTGGATATTCCCTTGCTGGTTAAGCGTTTAGCCCAAGTAAAACCCATCAAAAAACTTCCTCGGTTAAAACGCCAGACCTATAATCAGGAATGCCTGTTATTTTTAGATAGATCAACCCATCTAACACCGATTTGGCAGGATCAAATGGCGTTGGCTCGGTCACTGCAAAGCTTATTGGGGGGAGAGCACTGCCCAATCTATTTACTATTGGAGGGTATAACAGGGGCATTACAAAAACTCTATGCCGAACCCGACCCGACACTGGGTTTTGATCAATTACCCGATGCCGCACAGCTGATTTTTATTAGCGATCTGGGCTATTACAGTGGGCAGGCAGAACTTCAACAAAACTGGAAAGACCGGTTACAAGTCTTAAAAGCAAAAGGGCATTCCGTTACCGTACTCTCGCCATTATCTGAACTCAATCCCAGTCTACCCATTCGACAAATAAAACTGGATCATAATCCCTCACAATTTGCCAAATTACAAACTGCGGTTGCTGGCTGTTTGCAAGCGGAATTACAGAGAATAAGACAGCTACGTGTACAGGTAGCCGGAGGCTGTTTAGAAGACGAACTGGTTTTATGGAATCATCGGGAACGCAGTCTGCAAGCCACCGGAATAGAATGGCGTTTAGCTCCTGAATATATTGAAAAGTGGGCTAAATCAGCGCAATTGACCGACTCAGAAAAACCTCGATTAAAAAAACTACAGGCAAGCTGGCACGCCAGTATGGCGATGGAAACAGAAGGCCTGGAGCAATTGATAGAGCAATTGTTTATCTCCGGAAAACTAGCGGATAGTAGTTTACTGGAAGCTGCATTGACTGACTATGAGGAAGACTCAGGACAAGAGAGTGGTGTCTATTACTGGCTGGCCTCGCAAGCCAGTTTTTTAAATTTTATTGAAGCGGATATTGCCTATGACCCCAACTTGAAACGCTTAAAATTAGTTTGGTCTGCATTTAAGAACAGCCAAAAAAATTCGGCTGAAGGAGGGAAGCTATTAGCAGTAGAAGGGACTCCTCGGTATATTAAGCAAATTGGTTCAGATTTGTTAGTGACCACTAGCCCCTGTACAGCCATTCTTTCTACACAGGATGAAGTATATGATTTGGCCAGCAAAAGAAGTTTGCCATTGGAAAAAAAATTGACTGGAAGCCAAATAAAACTAAGGACGATAGAGGCGGATATAGACTGTAAAACCCTGACCCAGCCAGATTGGTCACAGCGGTTTTGGCAGAATGCAACCGGACTATTTGCAGCACACATTGATAATGCTTTGTTCTGCTTACAACCGGCATCGGCACAACACCCCAATGCAAAATGGATTTGCCAGCATAATCCCTGGAGCTGGGCTAGTGCCACTGGAATAGATGAATGGGGGCTTTGGGCTGATTTACAAGTTAAACAGCAATATTATCGCTTGCGCTGGATAAAACCTGGTCAATTTATGATGGGTTCGCCTGAAACAGAAGCTGAACGATATGATAATGAAACTGAACATAGGGTTACACTAACCCAAGGTTTTTGGCTAGGGGAAACCAGTTGTACCCAGGCATTTTGGCAAGCGGTGATGGGGGATAATTTGACTGATAGGCAAGATGATTTACAGTTACCCGTTAAGCAGATAAGCTGGGATGATTGTCAGGAATTTATTAAACGCTTATTAACCCATTGTCCGGGTTTTTCTGCTCATTTACCCAGCGAGGCACAATGGGAATATGCTTGTCGGGCTGGGACGCAAACCGCTTATTGGTGGGGAGATGAATTGAACCAGAAGTTTGCTAACAACGGGTCAGGTTTGCAAACAGAAAACCAATATCCAGCCAATCAATGGGGTCTTAAAAGTATGAGTGGAAATGTTCGGGAATGGTGTTCAGATTGGTATGGCGATTATTCTGATAGTGATACAGAAGATCCCATGGGAAAACAGCAGGGCCGGAACCGTGTTTTGCGCGGTGGTAGCTGGGCTGGCAGCGGGCGCAGCCTGCGCTCTGCGCGCCGCTTCCACTACTGGCTGGCTTTCCGTTCTGGCAACTCTGGTTTCCGGCTGGCCGGAGGTTTAGACCCTAAAGCAAGCAAGCGGCTCTATACTGCCAGCAGCGTGCCGTGGAACGGCTAAGCAGTTGGTAGTATGGAGCAGCGGATAGTTAAAAACCTTTTTTCAAGGGTGTTTTTTATTCCAGGGCGAGACGAGGTATTCACCCCGTTTCAAACGTTTACATTTCGTAGCATTAGTATTAATTCGTTGCCTTGATGTGGGGGTAAACGTTATGGACGGGATAAATATCCCCTCCAGTATTGAAATCATAGAGACGGGGTAAATACCCCACATCGCCAAGGTTTTTTATTCGTGATTTATAAATCAAATGTTTGATCATCATATAGTCAAAAGGAGAATTTTAAGTGAAATATAAATATTTTCAAATCAATGCACTGATACCAGAATCTGATAGTGAGGCGTTGAATGCCTATATTTCTGCCCATGCGGTTTCTTCCATTAAGGAAAGTTTTGTTGACGATGGAGAAAATAGTTTCTGGAGTGTGCGGGTGGTGGTGACTGAAAATAAAACCAAATCCACAACCGTCACTAACGAAACAAAGCGTAGCAGTGTTGATTATCGGGAAATATTAGATCCTGATATATTTGTAATCTTTG
>CAYNRB010000245.1:0-4409 GCA_964399475.1 uncultured Methylomarinum sp. | reverse complement strand
GCCATCAATGTAGCCTGGATGGAGCGTAGCGGAATCCGGGGTCAGTCGCATTCCTCCCGGATTTCGCTGCGCTATATCCAGGCTACCCGTTAATTCAATATTAGGGACGGTTGCCCTGAGTTTTAGTGTGGATACGATTTAATGATAATATTTTTCTCAAATTACTCGTAGATCACAAAAAACTTAAGTAGCAGCTAAAGCCTTGCACTGAAAGTGCATAGTTTTAAACTAGCGATATGAGACAATAAACCACCTACTTTCAACTAATCTACCCCTCAACAGAAAGCTCATAGCTATAAACCGTAGCCGCAATAACAGCAACGGGGGCAACAATCAGATTTAGTAGTGGAATAGTTAAACCAATCATTACCAAGCCTCCAAAACATAGCACCCCAATACGCCTGGTTTTAGCATTATTCTTTTGTTCTGAAAATAATTGCCCCTGGTTTTCCGCAGGATAAGCCATGTATTCCAGACCCATTCCCCAGGCAACAAATAATACCCATAAAAAAGGGGCAAGCAAATTTATCACCGGAATAATAAATAGAACTAGTAGAGGTAGCATTCGACTGACTATATAAACAATTCGTTTTAACTCAGCCCAAATAACTTGAGTGACTACTTGTTCCTTTATATTATTCTTTTTTCCGCTAATCACATCTAAAGTTTTTGCCGCTAATTGACTGTAAAAAGGGGCGGCTAGTAAGTTAGCTATTAGTGTAAAAGTGAAAAAACATATGATTGAAAAACTGAAATAAAATAACGGCCAGATTATCCATTCTAACCATGTCAACCAGGATGGTATGAATTGGCCTATTAAATCGGCGATATAATAATATCCAATAGAAAAAGCAATGCTATATAAGACCAAATTAATAAAAATTGGAATCAATATATATTTGCGTAATTCTGATCTGAAAAATAATTTTAAGCCCTGTAGTAAACAATTAACTGCAAATACCGGACTATTTGCTTTATTTTTTAATTTCATGATTGTAGACCTCTAACGCCTGTTTTTTCTGGTTCTAGTATGACACCCCGTTCCGTTACTATCGCTGAAATTAAACTGGCTGGCGTGACATCAAAGACTGGATTCCAGGCACTGATTAATGAATCATCATTTCTATAACAATCTACCAGTAATTCATTTTGATGCCGTTGTTCTATATTTATGCCCTCCCCTGTTTCCATCGCAAAATCTATGGTTGAAACAGGGGCAACTACCATCAACTTTACTCCATGCTGTTTTGCCAGAACGGCTAGTGAATAGGTACCAATTTTATTGGCAACATCACCATTGGCTGCAATTCGATCTGCTCCCACGATAATCCAGTCTAATTGCCCTAACTTCATTAACCAGGCTGCCGCTGAATCGGCAATCAATGTGGATTCAATACCATCTTGCGCTAGTTCCCATACTGTTAATCGCGCACCTTGCAACCAGGGACGGGTTTCTCCAGCAAAGACTTTTTCCAGGCCTCTTTTTTTTGCTGATCGAATAACTCCTAGTGCCGTTCCATAACCACCTGTAGCCAATGCACCCGCATTACAATGCGTCATAACTGCTGTTGCATCATCTAATAAATCTGCACCCAGTTCACCCATAATTTGATTAGCCTTTATATCATTTGCATGAATTAATTCGGCGGCTTTTATAACTTTATCTATCAGATTTTCTGATTGCTGATCTAAAATCTCCTGCATGGACTGCAAGGCCCAAAATAGATTTACCGCCGTCGGGCGAGACTCAGCAAGTTGCTGAATATCTTTAGCAACTTTTAATTTCCAATCTTTAGTAGATTCCTGATAATGCTGTATCACTGACAAGGCAACCCCATATGCAGCTGCGATGCCAATAGCCGGCGCACCTCTTACTCGCATACTGCTAATGGCCTCTGTAACCCCTGTTGCATCAGTATATTCATCATAGACAATGGATTCAGGCAATAAGCGTTGATCCAATACTTTCAGGCTATTCCCTGTCCATTCCAGAGCATGGACTTTTAATTCATTTTTCAAATTCATTTATTTATATAATTCACTCTCAAAGTTATAATCTCAAATAATTCAGTTTAAAATTCCGTTTTTGTTTCAAAGCTTAGGTTTATGTAGAACGGACTTTAGTCTGCACGACTAAAAAGTATACCCATCAATTACGGACTCAAGTCCGCTCTACAAATCTAATACGATTCTTGAATCAGAATCCCTAAAAAACATTATATTTACTTTTTACCTTTAATCAAAAAATCATGAAAGTTGACTTACTCATCCAAGCACGCTGGATTATACCCATTGAACCTGATTCAGTAACCTATAAAAATCATTCTTTAGTCATCAATGAGGGGAAAATTATAGATTTGCTTCCCTCATCCATTGCAGATCAAAAATACCAGCCTAAAACATTAGAAAATCTAAATAATCATGCGCTTCTTCCTGGCTTAATCAATAGCCATACCCACGCCAGCATGTCTTTAATGAGAGGTATTGCTGATGATTTACCGCTAATGGACTGGTTACAGAATCACATCTGGCCTTTTGAACAAAAATGGGTCAGTGAAGCTTTTGTTAAAGACGGAACCGATCTGGCCATTGCAGAAATGATTCGAGGAGGAACCACTTGTTTTAATGATATGTACTTTTTTCCGGAAGTTACTGCTCAACAAGTTATGCTCAGTGGTATTCGAGCCAGTATTGGCTTGATTTTAATTGATTTCCCCAGTGCCTGGGCAAAAAATAGCCAGGATTATTTAAATAAAGGCTTGGCGCTGCAAGAACAGCTTCAAGGTGAATCATTAATTAGCACTGCTTTTGCACCTCATGCCCCTTATACCGTTTCTGATGAACCGTTAATTAAAGTTCGAAAACTTGCCAGTGAACTTGGCTTAGCGATTCATATGCATGTGCATGAAACGCAACATGAAGTTCAGGATCAACAGCAAAAAACTGCTCAAACGCCTTTACAACGACTCCATAAATTGGGTCTTCTCAGCCCTGCTTTTATGGCTGTACATATGACACAGTTAACCGATGATGAAATTAATTTGGTTGCAGAAACAGGAGCTCATATCATTCATTGCCCCGAATCAAATCTTAAATTAGCCAGTGGTTTTTGCCCAATTGCACAATGTATTAAAGCCGAGATAAATGTTGCGCTAGGCACAGATGGTGCAGCCAGTAATAATGATTTAGATATGTTTGGAGAAATGCGTACTGCTGCATTGCTCGCTAAAGCAGTCGCAAATAATGCCAGTGCTGTTCCAGCCATGACGGCACTTAAAATGGCCACCATAAACGGAGCAAAAGCTTTAGGTATAGATGATAAAACTGGCTCACTTTCTATCGGAAAAGCCGCAGATGTGATTGCAGTTGATTTAGATCAACTGGAAACTCAACCTTTATTTGACCCTGTATCTCAAATTGTTTATGCGGCTAACCGCCAGCAAGTTTCTGATGTTTGGGTTGAGGGGAAACAATTACTTAAACAGCGAGAATTGACCACCATCAATATTGATGATTTAAAAATGAAAATAGCTGTATGGCAAAAAAGGCTTACTAGTTCGGAAAAATAAAATTGTAATTAATTTTAATGGATCTATACTTCGCGCGTTCATGATTGCTGAGTTTATTAGGGACTGATTTTTATTAAATATATCTTAAAATAAAACGTCTAATTTAGTGTAGTCTTTTCATTCAAAGGCTATCAAAATTTCTAGTCAACTATTGACTAATACTTTCCAAAGGAGTTTAATAACATCAGTATTTAGTTATATTGTAATATACAAAACAAAATACATTGATAACATCAAAATCTTAGGAATTAATAAATGAAAAAAACTCTGCTTGTACTCTCATTTTTTACCACTTTTGCCATTAATACAGCAATGGCTGAGATGAATAAAGAACCACCTACAGCCAGGAAAAATAAAAGTGGGCTAATGACCGCTTTTAAACTGACCAGCCCTATGCCATTGCTAATGCCTGTTATTGTTAAGAATGCTGATAAATTGGGATTGAGCGAAGAACAAAAAGCTGTTTTTACTCAATGGCGTGTTGAAAAAATGGGAATTTCGCTTAAAAATGCAAATGCCATTATTGCTGAAGAAGAAGCGATTATTCAGGCTGCATTAGATGGAAAACCCAATGTCGAAATAGAAAAAATGATGTCCTCTATCCTGGAAAAGCGTCAATTCATTGCCAGTAACATGCTTAAATGTCGTGACCTGATAATAAACACGCTTGATACCACACAGTGGCAAAAGCTTGTTGCAATCTACACCAATAAAAGCTAGGGATTCGCTGATAAATAATAGAACTCAATACCAGATCATTCGTCTATTATTTTTCAAAATTGATGTGTAAGGCAACACGCAATAAATAACCCACCAATCTTGCTTGTCTTTTTGTCCGCC
>CAYNRB010000244.1:0-4504 GCA_964399475.1 uncultured Methylomarinum sp. | reverse complement strand
TAGTGGCTCACTTTTCAACTGGTGGGGTGGATCAGTTTTGAATTGTTGTTGACACTTGATAGCGTTTTGATAGGGCGGGCAGTCTTTTTTGTCCACACTACGTTCCCTTAAATTTTTCAACTGTCCTATAATTTATAGTGGATACAAAGATACTTTAATTTCATTCGTTGCATTATCCGTTGTCATTTTCTGTGGTTCTTGTACAACATCAGTATTGTAGATACTTCGCACTTGTTTCGAAACCATACAATTTTTACCAAAATAGCATCCATTAAAATAAAACTCACTATGAGTACACTTGTCATTATTTGAACTTTCGATCCATTTAAACTTCACACAGTTCATAGTTTTGAACAAAAAACCACACACTTCTACTGAAATAAGTTATTCTTAATCCCTATTCACTAATCAGCTTAACATCCCAAGTGAACTTTATTACCCCCCAACTCATTCCTCTAATAACCCTAGATAAGAGCTTTAATCCATATCTGGTTTGTTTATCTATCCTCGTAGTAATTATTTCCTCTTTCAATGCCTTTGGAATTTCTGAAAGAATCCATGCCTGTTCAAACCTCTTGCAAAAAATATTTTGGATCTTGTTTGGTGCCTTTTCAATGGGGATTGGCATCTGGGCCATGCATTTTATTGGCTCATTAGCATTACAATTAAGCATTCCGATCTCATACAACCCTGAAATCACATTTATTTCTTTCATACCAGCAATAATATCCAGTAGTGCTGTCTTGTGGTTAATAAATCAAAATGAATTTGAAGTTAAAAGACTTTTGTTCAGTGGACTATTAATGGGTTTAGGAATTAGTGCTATGCACTATGTGGGTATGGAAGCGATGATATTAAATGCCAAGATATTTTATGATAAGACCCTATTTATATTATCAATCATTGTAGCCGTAGTAATAGCAACATTTGCTTTAAAAATTAACTTTGAAGCAAGGCACACAATTCATCTCCATTATATAAGCAAAACGCGAAGTCTTAGCGCTTTAATTATGGGTCTTGCTGTTTCTTGTACGCATTATATAGCCATGCAAGCTGTTGTTTTTATTCCCTTTGACAATCCAGATTCTTACTCAAATGGCATAGACATATTTTTATTATCCGGAATTATTATTGTTGTATTTCTGATTTTAACCATCACATTGCTGGTACCTTATTCTCTTCGTTATAGAGAAATGACCTACGCACTTAAAAAAAATGAACAACGCTTAAAAATTGCTGCTACGGCCTTTCAAACTCATGAAGCTATTTTAGTAACAGATGTAAATGGAAAAATAATTCGTGTGAATGACGCATTCACTATCAATATGGGTTACACAGAAAATGAGGTTATTGGAAAAAACCCCAGTATTTTTAAATCTGGAAAACATGATACTTTTTTTTATAAGAACTTTTGGAATTCACTATTAAATGATGGTCGATGGAGTGGAGAGATCTGGAATCGACGAAAAAATGGTGAAATATTTCCCGAATGGCAAACGGTTTCTGCGGTAAAAAATGAACAAGGAATTCCTACTCATTTTGTTTCATTTTATTCCAATATTATGGAATTTAAGCTGGCTGAACAAGAAATTGAAAAACTGGCTTTTTATGACCCCTTGACCAACCTTCCTAATAGAAGACTATTTTATGAACGTTTAGAACATGAATTAAATATTGCAAAACGCTATCATCGAGCAGGTATTTTATTTTTTCTGGATCTTGACCGATTTAAACTTATCAATGACTCTTTTGGGCATTCAATGGGGGATCAATTACTCATTGAAACTGCAAGAAGACTTCAATCTATTCTAAGAGATTCTGATACTGCGGTTCGACTTGGAGGTGATGAATTTATTATCTTGACTAATGCTCAAGATGGAATTCATATCGACCTAATGGAGCAATCTAATATTATTGCTGAAAAAATTATCAATACCATTAATACACCTTATTTAATTGAAAACATTGAATTATCTGTCACTACTAGTATTGGAATCACTTTTTATACCGGACTAGATGAAACGGTTGACATCCTATTAAAACGAGCAGATGCAGCGATGTACCAAGCAAAGGATGTCGGTAGAAATACCTTCCAATTTTATCAACAAAGCATGCAAAAAGCAGCCGACACAAAATTACAAATTGAAGAAAACCTATTTCTAGCTATTGAAAAAAATGAACTCAGTTTGCATTATCAGCCACAATTATCTGATACCAATAAAATTATCGGTGCAGAAGCATTAATTCGCTGGGACAATCCTAATCTAGGTACAATCTCTCCAGTTGATTTGATAAAAGTAGCTGAAGATACTGGTTTGATTATTTCCATTGGGCAATGGACTATAGAAACAGTTTGTAAACAAATTAATCGCTGGGCCGAACAAGAGTTATACATTCCAAGAATTGCAATCAATATCACTGCAAAGCAATTTCTTCAAGCCGATTTTGTTTCCTTGCTTGTTCATACCGTTTTTGAACATCAAGTCAGGCCAGATAGAATCATATTAGAACTCACTGAAAGAGTATTTTTAGGTAATATAGAAGAAATCATAGACAAAATGAATGTCTTAAAGAAAAATGGATTCCACTTTTCTATTGATGATTTTGGAACCGGTTATTCCTCATTAACTTATCTAAAACGATTACCTTTTGATCAATTAAAAATTGATCAGATTTTAATCCGGGACATGGTTAATCATCCCAGTGATTCAGAAATTGTTAAGGCTATTATTGTAATGGCAAGAGGTCTAGAGATAGAATTAATTGCTGAAGGTGTTGAAACAGAAGAACATCTGTCATTTTTATCCGAATTTGGCTGCCATAATTATCAGGGATTTTATTTTAGTAAACCATTACCCAATGAAGAATTAGCTGAATATATCAAACACAATATCATCAATTTTTACAAGGTGTAAATAATGTAGAACATCAGGTTTAAAAATGATAAATTAATTAATGATAGGGTCGCAGCTGCATTATAATGGAATGGTCAATTTGTCTGGGTCGGTAAAAAATCATGATGTAGATGTGCAGTCTGACACCGTCGCCCAAGGATTTGGTTCGTTAGGATCAAGACCTCGATTTTATCCCCCTTGACTCAAAACAATTGAAACTGAAGCATCTCATGGCAAACTCACTCGCCATATCGCCAGCATCAAAACGGTGAAAGCTTCTAATATTTTTATCTGCCCTCGGCTTTGTGATAATAGTTAGATAATTTTCTAGTGCCCCATACCACGAGAATTTCTCCTGAATGTTCATTAGCCGATTTGAAGTATTCATTGCGAATTAATAAAAACATCTAATAACAGGAAATTACAATGGCAAGCCCAAGACAATCTGTATTGAATCCTCGTCATATAGCACTTGGTTCTTCATTAGTAGGCGACTGGAATGATATGGAAATTCCTTGGCAATACGACCAAGATCTCAACAAAGAACATTATGCTGTACGAAATATAGCAGGTTTATTCGATGTATCTTGCGTAAAAAAGGTACGTATAACAGGGGATGATGCACTGAAGGTTGTAGATCATGTCTGTACTCGAGATATGACCAAAATTTCTCAAGGCCAGTCAACCTATGCGCTGATTCTTAACGAACAAGGCCGGATTACAGATGACTGTATTATTTTCCATATTGCAGAGAATAATTTCCTATTAGTTCACGGATCAGGCACTGCTATGGAGCAACTACATAAATCTGCTAAAAACCATAATGTTGAGATTGAATTAGATGAAGACTTACACACTATATCCCTACAAGGGCCATTTGCGGTGGACTTCCTTAATCAACATACTCCCTGCGAACTATCTAGGCTCGCATATTTTCATCATATCTTTACTACATTATTTAACCGTCCCTGCATGATTTCACGAACGGGTTATTCAGGTGAACGTGGTTATGAAATCTTTGCTAAAGCTGACGACATTGTTCCGCTATGGGATGATATCCTGAAGCATGGTAGACCTAACGGAGTATTACCTTGCTCAATTAACTGCATTGAAATGATTCGAATAGAGTCAGGCTTATTAGATTACCCTTTAGAGATGAATGAAGATGATACACCATGGGATGTTGGACAAGGCCTTGCAGTTACAACAAAGAAAAAAGCTGACTATAGGGGTAAAACTGAATGTTTAACAACTATGGGGTTGGAGACAAAGGCTATATGGGGACTTATTGTTAATAACGATCAATCAGTCGAAGAAGGAGCTGATGTATTTGATGGAGACAATAAAGTTGGAATTGTCACTGCATCTTGCTTTTCAACCATCATGAATCAATCAATTGCCTTAATTAGAACCAAAATTGAATATGCTAAACCTGGCATAGATCTTAAAGTAGAAGGACAAAACTTTTCTTATACAGCTATTACTGGAAGTATGCCATTATTTGATCCAGATAAGAAAAGAAGATCTTAAAAACACTTTGTTAATTTCACCAAGCAAAAAAAACCCAAGCTCATCACTGAGATTGGGTTTCTTAAATAAAAGCCTGACAA
>CAYNRB010000243.1:0-4515 GCA_964399475.1 uncultured Methylomarinum sp. | reverse complement strand
CTCAAGGAGCCAAGATTTCTTTGATGCCAATAATTGAAAAGAAGATACGATTATCACTTGCTATAGGTTGCAATTGCAAATCAACAGAAAAAAGCAGTGGATTATCGACAATGAAGCCAAAAGGAATAGTGGCTATTAAAGTTAAAAAGTCAAACGTTATTAAACCGCTAATATTGTTCCCTGACAATAAGCTAGGTTCTGTCACAGGCTGTATATCAATTGCTTCAAAAAAACCGCTATTCTGATCCAGTTTCAGTACTATCGAAAAATTCCCATTACCTGGAATGTTAGCTACAGAGCCTCTTAAAATCTGAGTGCTCGCATCATAAATGGCAAATATTGTTCCATCCAAAGAACCGCTTTGTCCTTTGAAATTAGTTGGCGAGTTAGTCTGGCTTTCCAGGCTTGCATCATACGAAGCAATGCCATCTTTTGGTAAATTATCATAGCTTAACACGCTGGCATTTTCGCCAAAATTAAGGGTTCCGCTAGTAAATAAAAAGCCAGGAGGTATAACAAAATCCGGTTGAATAGCTCCTTTAAGTTGGGCAAACCCAGGTGTGGCAATCAATATCTTTTGGTTTTTCGTGTCACCAACAACATTATCAGGAAAAACAAAAGTATTGCTTTGAGTCCCGTTTGAATTGCTTGCAACTAGTGTATGCCCCGACAATCTTTCTTGTGCACTGCTGGTACTGGCTATTTCTATAAATTGTACAGAGCCGTCGATATTTGAATAAATTTCATTAATATCCCATATATGAAATGTAGCAAAAGAAGCCGGTGCAAAAGCTATAAGGCTAATGAGTAAAAATTGATGGAACTTATGAATAATAAGCATTTTTGAATCTCCTCTTTAAACTATTAGAAAATAAAGTAAAAATAGACCAACTGACAATCAATATCCGTAAGTCAGTTAGTAACTGACTGATTTTATAAAAATATAACTGTTGTTTGATATTTATTTATAAAAAAAATAAGTCGTATTAGGAGTGGAGATTTAATAAATTCCGGTAGTTATTAAATCTCCACTCATTAGGGTACACCCGAATAACATTATAAGAAAGTATCTTCAGTGATACTGCTATACCAATGCCGTGCGAATTTGGCTTCAAGGTTAACGTTGTTTCTATCAGTAGTATCAGTCACACCGCCCGATCCCTTAACTTTGGTAACAGCCCCTATATTATTTAACTTATACACCATGGCTACAGATATACCATGCTCTGGAGTAATCAAACTATAGCAAGTATTAATCCAGGTGGGCTCAACCAGTACTTGATTTTTTAACCTATTAACAACCGCATAAGCACAGACTTTAGCCTCTGAACTGGCTGCAAATGCGGATTTAGGCAGGGGAGAATATTTTGCCGCATCGCCAATCACATGAATATCGGGAAGTAGAGTTGATTCACAACTGGCGTGATTAACTGGGCACCAGCCACTTGAATCGGTGAGCCCCGATTGGTAGGCAATATTTCCCGCTTTTTGCGCAGGGATAATATTTAATACATCGGCCTTAAACTGATCGCCAAAATCGGTTAATAGTGATTTTTTTTTTGCATTCACTTGAATAACTGGATTATCAGGAATTGAAATCCATTCAATCATACTATTGTCTGTACCGTATTGATAATACTCTTCCCAGCCAGCCATAAATAAACTTTGTTTGGAAAAAGATAATTTTGGGTCAAGAATCAGAATTTTTGACCTGGGTTTATACTTTTTTAAATAATAGGCAATCAGACTAGCGCGTTCATAAGGTCCGGGAGGACATCGGTAAGGATTCGGCGGCGCACTAATAATAACTGTCCCACCATTTCGCATAGCTTGTAACTGTCTGAATAAAAGCAGAGTTTGCTCGCCCGCTTTCCAGGCATGCGGTATAGTTTTTGTTGTGGTCTGATCATATCCGTCAATAGTTTCCCAGCGAAAATCAATTCCGGGGGAGACTATTAAGCGGTCATAATGTATATTTTGTCCATTGGAAAGCTTGACATGGTGTTTTTCTGGATCAATGATTTTGACAAAATCATGAAGTATATTGATGGCATGATTTTTTGCTAAAGATTGATAGCCAAAAGCCAATGAATCCAGGGACTTAATGCCTCCAAGAACCCAATTGCTTCCGGGGCAGGTCAGATAGTTTTTGTTGGGTTCTATTAAGGTAATTCTTATATTGCTATCCAGTTTGCGCATATATTTAGCCGCAGTTGCTCCACCAAAGCCACCCCCGATGACAACAATATGATGCACTGGTTTTTTCAGCAGATTAAATGAACTACACCCAGTGACTAATAATCCCGCTGAACCAGCACTTGCTTTGAGAAAGTTTCTTCTAGATAACATAGCGGTTTTATTTTATTTGACTGTAATACAGCGCAACAGCTTTTAGTTCTTGATCCGTATAGCCTTTAGCAATACGCCCCATAATGGAATTAAATTTTCTATCATATTTAAAATCTAACAATTTTATTTCCAATTCTTGAGCCGTTTGGGCGTTTAATTCAGGCATTGCGAGTTTAGATAAGCGACCATCCGTTCCATGACACCCATTACAAGAAAAACTGATGACTTTACCAGAAACTTGATCCGCTAAAACAGTGCTTATTAATAGACTAAAAGTCAATGCGAGAGTAATAAAATATTTAGTCATTGATTTTATTTCCATAGCAGTATGCATTTACAGAAAATCAGATTTTTCCCATGCATTTTTATGACTTTCACAAGAGAGATAATTAATTTCATTTTTAGTTAATGAGTCGATTTATTGTTCCAGTTTCTGGAGTACTAAAACATGTTTTAGCACTCTAGATGCGGAAAATGCAATTGCTAAAAAAAGCTTCTACCCTAGGAGGCTGTCCGAGAACTAACATCTTACTGAGTTGACACACAACATATAGTGTTTAAATTAAATTTTAACACTATATGTTGTGCTGGTTTTTTAAAGATTGCTGTTCTCGGACAAGCTCCTAGTACAATTCGCCTAAGAAAGAAAAGCTCAATAGTTCTAATGTTTACCTGAAAGTCTAAGATGTAACCCTAAAAACATACGAAAAATAATAATCTGAAATGCTCAATTCAATCAGAATTAATAATTATATTTGGTGTATTTAACGATGAGTTACAAGAGTTAATGTAAATTAAAACCTTAGGAGCGAGGATTTAATAATATCCGAATCTTGGCTTGTCTTTTTGTCCGTCTTCTGCGTTGTAGAAACAGTTGCATAGCTCGCTATGCGCCCGTTTCTACGCCTTGAAGACGAACAAAAATCCTGCGCCAAACTTTCGGATATTATTAAATCCTCACTCCTTAAGGCAAGTCGCAATAAATAAACTACCAATCTTGCTGGTCTTTTTGTTTGTCTTTAGTCGTGTAGAAATAGTTACGTAAGTACCCAAGTATAATTAATTTAACTAAATTTTTACGCAGGATTTTTTTTCATATTCAGTGTTGTATAAATAGGCGCATAGTGAGCTACGCAACTATTTATGCAACACTGAAGATGGAAAAAAAGACAAGTAAAATGTTAAATTAATTATGCTTGGGTACTTAGCTGGCTATGCGCCTATTGCTACACGACTAAAGACAAACAAAAATCCTGCCCAATATTGATAGGTTATTTATTGCGCGTTACCTAATCTCTTTTTTTCTACCAAGATAACAAAATGAATGCATTAAATAAATCCAACAATCAAAAACTGGTTTTGATAATTCTCGGTTTTCTAAGTATTTCTTTCAATCCTGCAACAGCTAATTCAGACATGGAAGCCATGGGGCAAGTTCAAAGAGCACGAGAATTGGCAAGATCAAAGAGCGATCATTCAAAACATCAAGAACCAGTCGATGAGAGTCAAAATTTTCGGGGTGTATATTATGGATATATGCCTTGTAAAGATTGTGCTGGTATTAAAATGACATTGTCTTTAAAAAATAAAAAGAATTATCTATTAGTGACCCAACATGCTCAGGCTTCAAACAGGGAGTATTTTGACAAGGGAAAATATACTTAGGACGATAAATCACAAACCGTTACTTTACTATCTCGTCAGGATTCTAGAATACAAAAGTTTCATATTAAAGATGATGCAACACTAATACAGCTTAATTCTAAAGGTTCTCGTATGAAAGGTAACCAGAGTGAATATGAACTGATAAGAGAAACTCTAGAGAGGTGCATATTCATTGATGTCTTCAAAGATATTAGAACTTTCAGATAAGTTGTCCCATTGCATTTTAATTAGAAAAAGTCACTCAGGTGTGAAGAGAATAAGGAGTGAGGATTTAATAAGTTTCGGAAGTTATTAAATCCTCACTCCTAGGTTATTTATTTTCCATTTCATTTTTAGGCTCGACTCGGGTGCAAGATTTTGTTTGTCATCAATTATCACAAGGATGTGTGTTGGTAGAATAATGCGAGGAGTCTGTATCCAAAAAATGCAATGAGCAAGACCTGAAAACCACGGCGGAACTGTCCTATATGATATTCATAATATAAATCAATTAATTATTAA
>CAYNRB010000242.1:0-4533 GCA_964399475.1 uncultured Methylomarinum sp. | reverse complement strand
ATGGAAAAAAAGACAAGTAAAATGTTAAATTAATTATGCTTGGGTACTTACCTATTAGTGGGCTGCGTTCGTTTGACTTGATTTTGTATTTTTATGCTCTAAAGCATGCAACAATGGTCTTATTTTGTACAGGTATATTTTATGGGTAATAGGCAGTCCTAGGAGGCATCCGAAAATAGAAACCATCGCAAGGAAAAGTCCTTTTGAGTCAGTTTTTTCGTTCATTTGAGGAGAATAGCTTCGCTATTTGACGAAAATGAACGGAAAATCTGGCCAAAAGGGATTTTTCGTAGCAGGTTTTCTATTCTCGGACAGCTTCCTAGCGTAACAGCGTGCCCAAATTATTCCGTACACGTTTCTAAAAAGAGACTCAACATGACCATTCCTAAAAGCAAATTCCTCGTTTTTGGTTTATTGACCTTAACAATTCTTCAGACTGTTATAGCAGCAGAACATAAAGCCGCAATTGCAACTGCACACCCTTTAGCAACCCGTGCTGGACTAGAGATTCTAGAGCAGGGTGGCAATGCATTTGATGCCGCTGTTGCTGTTAGTGCAGCTTTAGCTGTCGTTGAACCTGCGGGTTCGGGGTTAGGAGGAGGTGGGTTTTGGTTGATACATAGAGCTAGTGATGGTTTTCAAATCATGATTGATGGGAGAGAAAAAGCACCCATCGCAGCAGAGAAAGATATGTATCTTGATCAACAAGGGAATGTGATTCCGGGCTTGTCAAAAAATGGTGCGTTAGCAGCGGGAATACCAGGATTACCCGCTGCTATCGTGCATTTGTCAGAAAATTATGGTCGCCTGTCTTTAGCTCAGTCTTTGAAATTAGCAATTGTTTACGCTGAAGAAGGTTTTGCAATTGATTCAAGACACAGAAAATTATTAAAATTTAGATTGCCTGTTTTACTTCAAAACCCAGAGGCAGCATCTATTTTTCTTGATCATAATCAAGTTCCGGCACCAAAATCAATCTTACGCCAGACAGATTTAGCGCAAACACTTAAACAGCTTGCTCAGTATGGAAAAAAGGGTTTTTATTCAGGCAAAATTGCTAAAAAATTGCTCAAGAGTGTTCGAAGTAATGGAGGAATTTGGACGCAGGAAGATTTAGATAAATACAAGATAGTGGAAAGAGAACCGATCAGAGGAGAATATCGGGGAATTAAAATTACCAGTGCAGCATTACCCTCATCAGGGGGTATTGTATTAGTTGAAGCGCTAAATATATTATCAGGGTTTCAGCTAGACACACTTGATGAAATAAGTCGTATTCATCTAGTCAGTGAAGCGATGCGTAGAGCCTTTCATGACCGAGCTTTTCATTTGGGTGATGTTGATTTTGTTGATGTACCCATCAGAAGACTACTTAGTAAAGACTATGCCGATGGACTCAGAACCACCTTGCGCAGTGATAAAGCAACGCCCAGTGAATATTTTGCAGGTAATAGCCAATATAAAACTGAGGGTAACAACACCACACATTTCTCAATTATGGATAAAGATGGGAATCGAGTTTCTGCAACATTAAGTGTCAATTTTCCTTTTGGATCTGGGTTTGTGGCGAAGGGTACGGGCGTCGTATTAAATAATGAGATGGATGATTTTGTCAGTAAAACTGGGGTTATGAATGGCTATGGTCTAGTGGGAGGGCTAGCTAATGCAATAGAGCCTGAAAAACGCATGTTATCTAGTATGAGTCCCACATTTCTTGAAGATGAAAATCGTATTGCAATATTAGGAACACCGGGAGGTAGCCGAATTATTTCCATGGTTCTACTGGCAATATTGGATTTTTCAGAAGGTCATGGCGCTGAATCCTGGGTCAGATTGCCGCGATATCATCATCAATATATTCCCGATCTGATTCAATATGAAAAAGGAGGTTTTACGGATGAGGAAATTCAAGGTTTGTCGTCATTAGGTCATAAGCTAAAGGAAATTCGTTATCGATATGGAAATATGCAAGCTATATTATTTAACAAAAAAACAAAACAACTCTTTGCAGAATCGGATCCTAGAGGGGAGGGCGTGGCATTAGTTCGATAGGTTTTTATCTCAAGTTAAATAATTTCATCTTGCTCTTTTATAGTAAGAAAATCCTTGATTCTGCTCCGCTTCATCAAGGCTACATTGATTGAATAGATTTTATTAATAAAAAAACACATCGAAACCTCATTCTTTATCTATTTTGTAATACAATTAGGCAATAAAAGAAGCTTAAATTTAGTTACATGTATAAAACGATACTGTTAAACTGCAACAATCGGCAGATAAGTTTTCCTGCACTTAATTCAGCATTATTACTGTATTTTCAAAGATGATATTACTATGAAAAAAAATCAATACCAATATGAGTCAGGCCGCTCTTACCCATCAGGCTCAAAGCTTAATTCAAAAGGTGTTAATTTCTCAATTTTTTCTCGTCATGCGACAAGTGTTGAGCTGTGGTTGTTTGAAAATGCAGAAAGTAAAAAACCTTTTCAAAAAATTCAGTTAAGCATAGAAACTAATAGAACATTTTATTCCTGGCATGTTTTTGTAGTCGGTTTAAAAGCAAGTACCCTATATACTTGGCATCTTGACGGGCCAACTGAACCAGTAGAAGCAGGCTGGCATTTCGATAAGGAAAAAGCGGTTATAGACCCGTGGTCACGCATTGTTATTGATAACCTGTGGGATAGACAAGCAGCACGTCAACCAGGGGATAATAGCGAACGTTCTATGCGCAGTGTGGTAGTCGATAATGATAATTATGACTGGGAAGGTGATACTCCTTTACGGATTAGCAGCAAAAATTCGATTCTTTATGAAATGCATGTGGGGGGATTTACACTACATTCTTCTTCTGGGGTAAAAAATCCAGGTACTTTTTCTGGATTAATCGAAAAAATATCCTATCTGAAAAAATTGGGAATAACCCATGTTGAGTTATTGCCTGTAATGGCATTTGATGAACAAGATGTTCCTGAAGGAACCGCTGCATTGGGGCTTAAAAATTACTGGGGCTATAGCACACACAGCTTTTTTAGTCCGCATTCTGGCTATTGTGTTACTCCCGAAAAGTGCACGCAGGTTAAGGAATTTCGAGATTTGGTTAAAGCCCTGCATAATGCTGGAATTGGTATTATTCTGGATGTAGTGTTTAACCATACATCTGAATCAGGCGTAGATGGGCCGGTTATTAATTTCAGAGGGCTGGGTGAAAATATTTATTATCACCATGAACACGACAACAAAAGTATCCTCACTGACTATACTGGTTGTGGGAATACAGTCAATGCAAATCACCCGTGGGTAACAGCATTTATTACCAATTGCCTGGAATACTGGGTCAGAGAAATGCATGTTGATGGATTCCGTTTTGATTTAGCCAGTGCATTAGCCAGAGGCGAAGGCGGAGTCGTACTAGAGGATCCCCCCGTATTATGGAGCATAGAACTTTCCGAGCAATTAGCTCAAACTAAACTGATCGCAGAAGCCTGGGATGCCGCTGGTTTATATCAGGTCGGAAGTTTTCCAGGGCATAGATGGGCTGAATGGAATGGCAAATACAGAGATGTGATTCGTGAAGTTTTACGTGGCGATAAAGGCAAAATTCAAGATTTTGCAACCCGCCTTTCAGGCAGTAGTGATCTTTATGCTCATAGAAATGGATTGCCCTCAAACAGTATCAATTTTATTACTTGTCACGATGGATTTACCCTAAAAGATTTATTCAGCTATAACGGCAAGCATAACGAAGCCAATGGTGAAGACAATCGAGATGGCTGTAACGACAATATTAGCTCCAATTGCGGAATAGAAGGCGAGACCGAGATTGAAGGGGTGGTAAATTTCAGAAAAAAACAGGCTAAAAATGCATTTGCCATATTACTACTCAGCCAAGGTGTTCCCATGCTACTTGCAGGGGATGAAATACAAAACACACAAAATGGTAATAATAATGGTTATTGTCAAGACAATGAACTCACTTGGATAGACTGGGAACTATCCGACGAAAATAAAGAAATGTTACGCTTTGTACAAAACATGATTGCCTTGCGAAAACGTCATTCATCAATCATGCGACGACGTTTTTTAACCGGTAACCTTATTGAAGAACGGGGTCTTAAAGATATCAGTTGGCATGGCGCTGAATTAAATGAACCGTTATGGGGCGATCACGAAAGTCGAATACTGGCTTTTACCTTAGCAGGTGTGGATGAAACTGAATCAGATCTACATGTAGTGTTAAATATGTCTGATGACACAAGACATTTTGAGTTACCTGAAATAGAAGGAAAAACCTGGTGTCTGTCTATGGATACTTCCCGAAATGCTCCACAGGATATTATGCGCCGATCTAATCAAAAACCTATTATGGAGAAAACTTTTTTAGTTAGTGAAAAAACCATTGTAGTTTTTGAAAACAAATAAGGTAACTCGCAGTAACTCAATCACTATGGACTAAAAGTCGTTCCCGTATTTACTTGTTCGCAACTATTCAAATACTATAAATTTCAACTTTAAACCCAAACAAACAACGAT
>CAYNRB010000241.1:0-4542 GCA_964399475.1 uncultured Methylomarinum sp. | reverse complement strand
AGTTATTGATTTACAGGAAATGTGTCAAAAATAGTCACGAAGATGGGCTAACAGAACACTATTTGAAAGCGGCGACATTGGTTGGTCGACAAATGCGTTATCTTATTCGATCTGAGCATGGATGGTTAGGAGGGATTGGCTATGCAGCACCAGCTTTACAATTATCTGCTCGTGATCAATAGATAGGCTGGAATAAAGAAGAACGCCAGGCACAGCTAAGTACCCAAGTATAATTAATTATACTTGGGTACTTAACAACAATCCGGAAATTTTCAATAGTGATCAAGGCTCACAATTTACAAGTGATGCTTTTACGGGAGTACTGAAGCGTGAAAATATTGAGATCAGCATGGATGGTCGAGGACGAGCATTCGACAATATTTTCTTCGAGCGGCTTTGGCGTAGAGTTAAGCACGAGGATATCTATCTAAAAGTCTATGGCTCAATGAGTGAACTGACACTGGGTCTTACTGAATATTTCGCTTTCTATAATAATGAGCGTCTCCACCAGTCACTGGGCTACAAAACACCAAACACCGTATATCAATCTGCTATGGGTGGTGGTGCCTTAATTGTGGATAAATTCGGTGCGGCGGCGGCAGTATCCCCCGTTCCGCTTCGCTCCACGGGGGATACTACCGCCACAAAAGCCGACACAACGGAAACAAAGATAAAACAGGGGCAACGCTGTTCAGTTGCAAGTGAAAATGAAAGTATAACTTAAACTCAGTGAATTATTGTCTTGACTCAGGGGTTCACTTTAGTAAGCGAAGTTAAGTTCAAGGAATCAGCTGTCATTTATTTTTATTTTTTACAAAACCTAAAAACCAATAATCGAGACTAACAAAACGGCCGCCACCTGTAAAAAATAAAGCCAGTAACATAATGAAATAAGTGGCAGAAAATTCAATGCCATTATTAAGGATCACAAAACTACCATTTTCAGTTAACCAGCTGTAATTTGCATGTTCCTGCAAAATATCTTTTGCTCTATCTAGTCTGTCAACAGCACCCACAGTACGTTCACTGGAAAAAAAACCACTGCCTTCTGCAATGGCTAACCAGCCATTTTGCAAATGTACGGTAATGCCAGCAACCAGCATGGTAATCATCAACGGGATTGAAATCCATCGAACCGCCAAACCTATCAATAATAATACCGCGCCTAATACTTCAGTCCAGGACGCTAAAAAAGCCAAAAGCTCTGGAAATGGCAAACCTAATCCCCATTCTTCATTACCAAACCAGTCAACAGTCGAATCAAACGCGTCTAATTTTTTGGTACCTGCCATCCAGAAAATAGGCACTAAATATAATCTGAGTAGTAAAGGTGCTATAAAATCAACCCCTTTACTGAAATTTAAAAACGCGTGTGCTTGTTGTAATTGTTTAAACATATGAAAAACCTATTTATAGTGCAGAAAAAAGAGCAGCGAATTCCTTGTATCCTTCAGATTGAAGTTCATCAACAGGAATAAAGCGTAAAGCGGCTGAATTAATGCAATAGCGGAGTCCTGTGGGTTTAGGTCCATCATTAAACAAATGTCCTAAATGCGAATCACCAAATTTACTACGGACTTCTGTTCGCGTATAAATCAGATAATTATCTTTCTTTTCGATAATATGATTTGCTTTTAAAGGCTGTGTAAAGCTGGGCCAGCCTGTGCCAGATTTAAATTTGTCTTCGGAAGAAAACAAGGGTTCACCGCTAACAATATCGACATAGATTCCTTTTCTTTTTTCATCCCAATAGGGATTTTTAAAAGGTCTTTCAGTGGAATCTTCCTGAGTCACTTTATACTGTAAAGGGGTTAATTGTTCACGTAAAATGTTATCAGTCGGTTTAAAATATTTTTGATTGGAAGCAGAAATAAAATTCAATTCATCGCCCCATATTTTAGTTAAATATTGATCACGTCCTGAATTAAAGCGATAGTACTTATAACGAATCGGGTTTTTCTTATAGTAATCCTGATGATAATCCTTAGCCGCATAAAAGTTTTGATAGGCTACAATTTCGGTATTGACTGGTTTATAATAACGTCCAGAATCTTGAAGTTCACTTTTGCTTTGTTCAGCTTGTTGTTGCTCTTGATTGTTTCTATAAAAAATTACCGGACGATAATGTCCTCCACGATCTACAAATTGTCCTTTGTTATCTGTTGGGTCGATTTGTTTCCAAAAGGCTTGCAGTAATTCTTTATATTGAATTATTTTAGGATCATAATAAACTTGTACGGCTTCTACATGACCTGTTGTTCCTGTAGAAGCTTGTTCATAAGTCGGGTTTGCAACCGTACCGCCACTAAACCCGGAAACAACCTCGTGTACGCCCGATATTTTTTCAAAATCAGATTCAACACACCAGAAACAGCCACCAGCGAAGGTTGCAATGGACAGGTTTTCTTTGTTTATATTCTGATTTTTTTGTTTTAATTGAGCAGATTGCTGTGTTTCTGCACAACCTGAAACTAACAAACTAGTAAACAGGGCAATGTACAATGGAATTTTAATAGTCATAATTAGACCTTTTAATTTGAGACACTGACTGATTCCAATAAATTAGCCGTTATCCATGATTTTAAATAAGTAACAGCATCTGAAGCCGCATGTTCTTCTGACTGATCAATGGCAGATAATGTCAAACATAATTCTGAAAAATATGAATTTTCTAGTATTTTAAGCGCAAACCACTCTCTAGTCTCAACTATTCGATAAAAAGGAGAAAAATCTTTTCGCCAGACTAAACAGCGCTGAGGTGTTTCAAAACCAATCAGATCGGCTACCCTGGATTGTATACGCAAGACTTGATAGACCTCAACAACATTCCATCATGTCATTACCCAGCGTACAGAAGAAGCAATTCTAATTTTAAAAGCCCTTATAAATCAAGTTTTTATAAATTCGACTTTTTGTTACATTAATGTATCTAACTAATAAACCACCTTGTTATAGACTGATTTGGCAATGATTGCCGATAATTAAAAAATATTTAATTTTTATCTTATTGATTATATTGTGTTTTTCAAATTACTTTTTGCTGATACAGAAGCATGTAATTCAATCGTCAGTCCAGGCCAGTCTTCAGCTTCAATTTTAGCGATATCATCCAGATTAGCAATTGGAGTGTCTGCCAAATCAAATACATCAATCAATTGCCATTCAAACTCTGCTATTTCTGATAAATAAAGCTGTTGTCGATAGACCGAATATTTTTTCAAAAACGTACTTAAATGCTGCCCAAAATATCTTAAAGAAAATGATGTTGAAGGATATTCATTAATATATACCTCAGCCAGTTCATTAAACCTAGAAAAATCAGTTGGGCGCGGATTTATAGTGCAAACTATTGGTTTAACAGTGCTTTGGTAGATTATTGCTCCTCGACAACTGCTCCTTGATTGTTCTAGTACACGCCATCCATGGCGTAATGCATAATCGACATTCACTACATTCATGTAGCTCAATTAATCTTAGCCTCACCCATTCGGTTAGGTGGGATTTTTTTTACCACATGGATGTGGTGTATGCAGATGATTCAGGAGCAATCATCTGTAAAGTGATGTGGAATCAATAGTTTGCGCTATAATCCGTGATCTAACTGGTTTATCTAGGATAAAGGATAGGCAAAAAAGACTACCCACCCACCCTCGCTTTTTTGCTTTTCTCTGGAGTCAATGACAATCAACAACCCCAGCAATCAATCAATCAACCTCTAGCTCCCCATAAGCAACCACCCCATACAGCAGAACCCCCAGATCAGCCTGCGGAGAAATGCGTTTTTTTATCAGCAGTTCAATTTCAAATTTACTGATTAATTAAACAATTTCTTGTATGGGTGCTGCGGGCTGCCGGTCTTTTAGGTTAAAGTTGGCTTTGATCGCTTTTTTCAGTTGCCTGGCTTTTTTCTCAAGCTTTTCTTTTTCTGCTTCGGAAAACCCCAAATTATTTAGATTTCTATGCAGATCATAGGAACAAACTTCTTCATCCAGCTAGTAATCTTCAGCCTGTTTAATGATCTGAGGATCATTCAGGGCGTATTCCCGCATATGCTCTCGAAACAATGCTTCGGTTTCCTCATACTAGTCACGGCTGGCCAGGCGACTTTTGCCTGCATTTAAGCGGATTTGATTAACCGGAATCTGGTTGGTGAGCTTGTGTTGATGGGTTAATAAGGCTAATAAGGGCATCCATTTTTCTAGCACGGCAAGAAGACTGATCAGAATGCCTTCTCTATTTTCATGGGTTCATCCAGCGATACAGGATGAAATAAAAATGAAAAGCGGTAAAACCCGAATCTTGCCGATGGCATGGTAATCCAGGAATCAAGCGCGGGGAAATTTGTTATTTTCAGGCCAGATGAATAAGACGATATAGCCGAATTGACCGCTATTCCCTTTAAGCAATTTGCCATGACTGGCAATATGATAATAATTCAAGCGCAAATGCAGTTGTTCGTCAAGCGCACAGGGGCTTTTTACAGGGCTGATTTGTTCTATCCATACAAGCCATATCTAACAGGAATATAGCTATTACATTGGA
>CAYNRB010000240.1:0-4572 GCA_964399475.1 uncultured Methylomarinum sp. | reverse complement strand
TATGAAACTTATTATTGCAATTATCAAACCTTTTAAATTAGAAGAGGTTCGTTCAGCCTTAACTCAACTTGGTATTACTGGGATGACAACAACTGATGTGAAAGGGTTTGGAAGACAGAAAGGTCATACTGAACTTTATCGAGGTGCAGAATATGTTGTAAATTTTCTTCCCAAATCTAAATTAGAAATTGTTGTGCCAGATGATAGAGTTGATGGGGCTATAGTTGCCATCGTTAAGACAGCTGCTACTGGAAAAATTGGTGATGGGAAGATTTTTGTTGTTAATCAGGAGTCAGTTATTCGTATTCGTACAGGCGAAACGGATGAAGAGGCTATATAACAGAGAACATTCATGTATTAGCTTCGACAACAGGGTTCTGCTAGCCTATGAATTGTTAAGAAAGGGAGATGTATAAGATATTAATTTTCCGTTCCTGTGACAATAACCAATTCAAAATTTTCAACCGATGTATCGATATTATTGTGCACATTCCTTCTGTTTTGCATAACAATATCAACCTTAAGTAAGGTTGTTAGAGAAAGCTACTCAATTAATGTCGATTCGATATTAATTGACATGATGCGGTCTTTATTATAGTATCGAATCACTATTTTAATAAATCAACAACTAAGACTGACGAACTACATCCTCGCAGTAGTATTTACCGATCAATTTTTAAAAAAGGTTTGGTGCCGTAAATCACTGAAATGAACATTTAATAGGTAATTAAAATGACTGAAGAAATTATTGAAAAAGATTACTTTATCTTGAAAGTTGTACTGGCCGCTGCCTTTTTTATTGGTATTGCTTTGGCACTTAAGAGTAATGAAAGTGATAAATTTGCCCCGATCAAAGCTCGCGTACAAGAAGAGTTACAGCTTATGAATATTAGAGTATTAAATTAACTGAGAAAAATCAGTTAAGTATTTGTCAATATATAATTTGTACATTACCCTTATGCTTTACTGGTTTTCTATGAATACCGACCTCAACTTTTATATCAGATTTTTTACAAGTAAGGTAACTTGCAGTAAATAAACTACCAATGTTGGGCAGAATTTTTGTCCGTCTTAAGTCGTGTAGCAATAGGTGCATAACCCGCTACGTAACTATTTCTACACGACTAAAAATGGACAAAAAAACCAGCAAGATTGGAAGTTTATTTTTTGCGACTTGCCTAAGAACAGACTATTGGAGAAAAGCTATGAAGTTTATTATTAAGAGTTCATTTTTTGTATTATTTTTGCTATCTAATCAAGCATTTTCAACTGAATATGTGTTTAGAGATTTGATGGCGAATACCCTGCCATCATTTAAATGTGAGGCACCAGAAGATGCTATAAAAACGGCAGAAAAGCCTTACAAATATAGAATATATTCAAAAAAGTTCTGTCAAACTCAAGGGTATGGCTGGCATATAGATAAAGTAAAACAGAATGGAAAAGTTGCTTGTAATGATTGTACTAATACAAAAGGACTACAAAAATGTTTTATGAAAGATGTGGTTGTAACATGTAAGCGCATAAAACCAGGAACTGTCGGAATGCTGCCTGGTAAGGGTTAAAAGCAAAGAATTTCCATACATATGCAATGATGCAAGATTTATCTCCCAAATACGCCCCAGTAAGCTCGGCGCTTCATGCGATCAGCTAGAGCTAGAGCTCTAGCTCTAGCTCTACTTTTTACCATTATCCACTGAGTCTATAATCAAGAAGGTGAGGGGTTTTTTCCAGTAGTTCAAGTAAAACTTTTGTAGAGCCACTTGGCTTTTTTCCCCTTGCTCCCACTGTCTTATTGAAGATGGGCTAACATTTAAGACTCTAGCGAATACTGTTTGACTGAGGCTCATTTTTCCCCTGAAAGCTTTGATCTGTTCTGATGTAAATTGAATCTTTGGGATTTCAACGTTTAATGAATAAAGTTCCTTTTTGTAAAGGAGACTTTTATTCCAGAATCAAGCATATTCTGGACAGTTTCACTAATTGCATTTTTTATAGAATTTCTCATTCTACCTCCTCTAAATTAAATAAGATTTTATGTTCCAAAAATTGTTTAAGCTCAGAACACTTGATCTCGCAGATTTATTGTGAGATCAAAAATATCATTAGGTATCATGAAAAAATCAAGTTAACTATTCAAATAATTGATAAATATTAGCTTTAATGTTTTTATAATTTACTCCCAAGACTGCATGCTGAAATATTTAAAAACTGGAGTCATTGTTTTTTCTCTCATGAAAATCAAAATATCTACTTAATCTTACTTATTTTATTTGTAAGACAATGAATTTTAATGGTGTTTATATTATCTAAAGTGTATTTAGAAAATTCCGAGGTCAGGAATTCTGAAGCTACACTGAGTTCAAACCCAAAAGATCATTTCCTGGTTTTTTGAAATATTGCAATTAAACTCGTAAGACGGAACGCTGGATGAGCAGTGGTGTAATTCGACATTTCTAACGAAAATGATTTGATTTCGTCCCATTGACATCCTTGACTGGGTTACCATGCGGCGAGTGGGAAACCCCACATCCACACCTAGTTCCCACGCGCCGTGTGGGAATTCAGTATAGACGTGCCCCCAGCGTCAAGTTAGATTAATACAGTTCTGCCCCTAACACTGGTTCTAAAATTGCACTCATACTAAGGGTTAAGATGTTAACAAACAATGACCCAATCTAAATCCTAAGAAATTGATTATTAATACATTAATCGCTAAGTAAGCAATATTGATATCAGACACTAATAATTTGTAACCGTTCACACCCCTAGATATAAAATCTAAATTTTCACAGGAACTGGCGGCAAATCAGGTACATCTTTGCCCTGCCGACTCCGTGCTCCTTGTGTAATCCATCGTTGCAAAGTTGAACGATTAATTCCCAATGTGTTTGCCATCTCTGTTTGGGATATTTCAGATGATCGGTTAAGGGCTTTTTCTACGGCTTGTATTTTAAAGCCTTCGGTATATTTTTGACTGATTTTTTTTCCTCTAAAGTTAATTTTAGAGGCGACAACTATTCTGACTCAGGGGTCCACTTTAATGCCGTCAGTACAATCTGCTGAGTTTGGCCTTGTTCTTTTACTATTGGCGACTTTTATGAGCGTGGAAAGATTGATGTAAAATTGGGAAAAACGGCGCAATACCTTGTCAAGTACTTTTTTGTTCTTTTAAAATTGTTTTGCTGTGTATTATAGGGGTGTGAACGGTTACCTCGCAATTGCTATTAAAATAAATAGATTAGGGTAGAATAGTGCTTTTTTATTGGCTCCGGATTTACGTTCCGGCTTGCCTTAAAGGTGTATTATGACTGATATTGTAGTATCGGCGATGTATAAATTTGTCACTCTTGATGGTTTTACAACTCTTAGAAAACCGCTTTTAAAACTGATGGAAGAGCATCAGGTTAAAGGCACTATATTGCTGGCTAAAGAAGGGATTAACGGCACAATAGCAAGTGATCGAAAGGGAATAGATGCTGTGTTAGCCTGGCTACGCTCTGACTCACGTTTTGTGGATTTAGAGACCAAGGAATCATACGAATTGGCTATGCCCTTTTATCGTAGTAAGGTCAAATTAAAAAAAGAAATTGTAACAATGGGAATTGAAGGAATTGATCCGAATAATATTGTCGGAACCTATGTTGATCCCAAAGACTGGAATGCTTTAATTGCTGATCCTGACGTCTTATTAATTGATACTCGGAATGATTACGAAGTTAAAATTGGCGCTTTTAATGGCGCAGTTAATCCACAAACAGAAACTTTCAGACAATTTTCTCAATATGTCGAGAAACACCTTGATACGGCTAAACATAAAAAAATAGCCATGTATTGTACAGGCGGAATCCGCTGTGAAAAGTCGACTGCTTATTTAAAAGGACAAGGCTTTGAAAATGTTTATCATCTGCAAGGGGGGATTCTGAAATATCTGGAAGAAGTACCAGCAGAACAGTCTGAATGGCAGGGTGAATGTTTTGTATTTGATAATAGAGTGGCAGTCAACCATGATTTGGAAAAAGGTCAGTACGATCAATGCTATGCCTGTCGTTATCCAATTACCGAAGCTGAAAAAAACAGCGAACTGTATCAACAAGGTGTTAGTTGCCCTCATTGTTACGATAAAGTCACACAGAAACAACGCCAACGTTTTTTAGAAAGAGAAAAACAGGTACAGATGTCTATGCAACGTGGTGAGGAACACATAGGCTCTTCGGCACGGGACATTTCTTCAGAACGTCGAACTTTGAAGTACCAGTTTAAAGAACAGCAAAGAAAGCAAAAGTTATGAAGCTAATCTAATCACTTGCTTAGCAATGGAAAATAAATAACTTAACCATTAACTTGCTTTTAGTCCGTCATAGCTTGTATAGCAATACTCATATTTAAAGCGGATTGAAGATCACTACCACCAAAGTTAGTTGAGCAAAGAATTTCTTGCAAAATTATTGTAACCGTTCACACCCCTATAACACACAGCAAAACAATTTAAAAAAAACAAAAAAGTACATAACCGAGTTTTGCGCCATTTTTCCCAATTTTACATCAATCTTTCCACACTCATAAAAGCCG
>CAYNRB010000239.1:0-4588 GCA_964399475.1 uncultured Methylomarinum sp. | reverse complement strand
ACTTTCAGTCGTTTTAAAACAACCTATGGACTTTCAGTCCATAGTGGTTGAGTTCTATTCGTTTAGCCGAAGATTTACTATTTAGGTTTACTTTAGGAGACTATTCTCAAACCGATTATTTAGAAATAACTACGAAGCAAGCTGTTGTGAAACCTTATCCGTATCATAAACAGGTTTCCCTATTTCAACTCCATCTCTACCATTGTCCTTGGCGCAATATAAAGCTTTATCTGCTGAACTGATTAATTGTGATGCAATATCATTGGTAGACAGAGTTGGAGCCCTACTGGAAAGATAGGTAGATAAACCAATAGAAATGGTTACTTGCATTTGAGTCCCTTTAAATGTCATCAGCTGTTCTTTGGTGCACAATCTTATTCTTTCAGCAATTTCTTTACCTTGAATTTCGTTAATATTTGAAAGCAGTGCAACAAATTCTTCACCCCCATAACGGGCAAGCACATCATTATTTCTTAATTGTTTTTTTATTAAACTGGCGATCGAAGATAATACATAATCTCCCGCTTGATGACCATAAGTATCATTGATTGATTTAAAGTGGTCAATATCTAAAAACAAACAGGACAATGGCTCATTACTCCGTTGGCTTCTATCAAGCTCTTCTCCAATTCTTTGCTCTAGAAAACGTCTGTTATTGACTCCAGTTAAGGTATCTATATGACTGGTACGACGCATCATTTCAAAATTTAAATTATTTTCTAGGCAAATACTCACAACAGAAACCATATGCTCAATAAAATCTGTCGCCATGTCACTAATAAATCGATTGCTTGAATAACTACCCAAATTCAAAGAACCCAGGTATTTTCCTCGACGATATAATGGAATGATAGCAATGGACAAGGGCTTTCTTTCAAGCTTAGGAAAAAATTCAGTGCAATTTGATTGTTTGTAAGCACCGAGAAAAGGGCGAGGAGATGATAAACCAAAAGTGGTTTTTAACAGTTCATTATCATCTAGTAAAATAAGTCCGTCGGTATTAAGATAATCATAACCATCATCTCTTAGAAAAGTAGAGATTTCACTATTTTCATCAATTAAGCATAAACTAATGATATCAAGATTAAAAAGAGATTTTGCATCGCCTAAAATATGCTCAATCATTTCTGCTAATGAGTTGATATTAAGCAGTATTTTTTCAAAAGACTGAAATCTTTTTAAAATCTGATTATTATTTTTTATTCGGTCTAGTGTCCCATCCAAATGGCTTTCAAGAATAGACACAGAGTTTTCAATATCGTTTTCCAAGCTTTTTCTCTTATAGGAATAGCAGTCTAATTCTAGCAGTTAATTATAAAGTTTCAATAATTTGCTTCCTGTAATTACCAATAATTTAACAACAAGAGAGTTTTTTCAGGATAAAACAATGATCTTATTAATAATTTGCGCGTTTCGGTTACACCACTGTTTCAGCAATAGTCATTTATTGGTAAAGCTTTTGCTGCTGTTCTTTAGATGCAAAAGTTTAAGTTCAACACGGCCGATGAAAAAAAATTGGGCGTTTTCATCGAAATGTGACAAAGTAGAACTCTATTGAATAGCAAACTTTTTATCATTAATGACGAACTCTGTAGAAGATCAAATTTTAAATTTACGTGAACAAATTAACCAATTTAATTCACATTATTATACCCACGATAACTCTGTCATCACCGATGCTGAGTACGATATAAAAATTCAAGAACTAAGACGACTAGAATCTGAAAACCCTGCTTTATTGACAGCAGATTCACCTACTCAGAAAGTCGGCGCTGCCGTTCTGGATGCATTTAGCAAGATTAACCATGCCATACCCATGCTTTCTCTGGATAATGTTTATAGCAGTGATGAATTGGAAAATTTTGTGTCTCGTATTATGAATCGCCTAGATATTTTAGATGCTCCGGGTTTTTGTGTAGAACCAAAATTAGATGGATTGGCAATTAGTTTACTGTATAAAAATAAGCTATTAGTACAGGCAGCAACAAGAGGTGATGGGCGAGTGGGCGAAGATGTGACGCTTAATGTAAAAACCATTCAAAACGTACCTCTGCAATTAAAAGGAAATAATATTCCAGAAATCATAGAAATTAGAGGCGAGGTAGTCATGCCTGTTGCTGAATTTAATCATTACAATAGCCTGGCTAAAAAAAATGGCACAAAAAGTTTTGCAAATCCCCGAAATGCAGCCGCAGGTAGTTTGCGGCAACTGGATTCTAAAATAACAGCAAAACGTCCCCTAGCTTTTTATGCTTATGGTATAGGTTTAATGGAAAATGGAAGTTTATCTGAAAGTCATTATCAAAGACTGCTAGATATTAAGCTATGGGGACTGACAGTCAGTGATGAAATCACTCTTCAATCAGGGGTGGCTGGTTGTATGACCTATTATCAGTCAATCATCCAGAAAAGGCATAGCCTAGCCTATGAAACCGATGGTGTGGTTTATAAAGTTGATAATATTAGTTTGCAGGAACAGCTGGGTTTTTTTTCTAGAGCACCACGTTGGGCTACTTCGCATAAATTTCCGGCACAGGAAGAACAAACAAAATTACTTGATGTAGAGTTTCAAGTTGGACGAACAGGCGCAATAACACCAGTAGCAATTTTAGAACCTGTTTTTGTTGGCGGGGTGACGGTTAGTCGTGCCAGTTTGCATAATCAAGATGAGATTGACAGACTGGAAATTAAAATAGGTGATGCAGTCGTTATTCGACGAGCTGCTGATGTTATTCCTCAGATTACCCGAACCCTTCCTGGAAAAAACCAACAGACTACCGATATTGTTTTTCCAACACTTTGTCCGGTCTGTGAGTCACAGATTGTAAGAATTGAAGGTGAAGCAATAGCACGTTGTAGTGGCGGCCTGTTTTGTGCCGCTCAGCGTAAAGAAGCGATAAAATATTTTGCCTCACGAAAAGCCATGAATATTGATGGCTTGGGTGTCAAAGTTGTTGAATTACTGGTGGATCAAAAGTTGATAAATAATCCAGCTGATTTGTTTTCATTAAAAACAGAGCAATTGGTTGATTTGGAAAGAATGGGACCCAAAAAAGCCGAAAACTTAATTAATGCCTTGAACAAATCCAAACAAACCACCTTAGCCAAATTTATACTTTCATTGGGTATTAGAGAAGTAGGTGAAGCCACTGCTAGAAATTTAGCAGAGCACTTTTTAACACTAGAAGCCTTGGTGCAGGCTGATGTTGAATCACTTCAAGAAGTTGATGAAATTGGCGATGTGGTAGCCAAAAATGTCGAGTTTTTCTTTCGACAAAGTCATAATCTAGAGGTTATTTCAGCACTAATTAAAGCAGGTATTCAATGGCCTATTCTCGAACCCAAGCAACAGAAAAAACAACCTTTGGTAGGACAAACCTATGTCTTGACGGGAACCTTAACGCAAATGAAACGAAATCAGGCAAAGGAATCGTTGCAATCTCTGGGTGCCAAAGTATCAAGCAGTGTATCAGCTAAAACTGATTGTGTGGTGGTCGGAGAATCAGCTGGATCAAAATTAACTAAAGCGCAAGAATTAAATATACCGATAATTAATGAAGATGATTTAGTAGCTCTGTTAGCATCATTCAAAAACCAGTTGTAGCAAGGCAACTCGCAATAAAAAAACTACCCTGGATGCAGCGAAGCGGAATCCAGGTTTGATGCTGAAAAACCCTTGATTCCACTTCGTTACATCGAAGCTATATTTGTTTAAGCGAGAAAAGTTAAAATAATATCTTACTATTTGAAATAGAAAATCCATGTTTTAATGATGAAGACTTGCAGCGATTAAATTTATCTTTCTCTAAAAGCATTATTAAAGCCTCTATTGACTGGTTTTAATAAATAATCCAATATGGTTTTTGAACCAGTGATAATGCTGACCTGGACGGTCATGCCAGGTATGATCTTCATAATATTGGGATTATTTCCTACATGGTTTTTTTGCAATTCAATGCGAGCCAAATAATAGGGATTCATCTTTTCATCAAGATAAGTTGACGGAGATATTTGTTTAACAATACCGTCAATATAACCGAATTTACTGGCATCATAGCTATCTACTTTAACATCGGCTTGCTGATCTATATGAATATGGCCGATATCTTTAGGCATGACTCGGGTTTCAACAATTAACTCATTTTCAACGGGAACAATCTGTAAAATAACTTCGCCTGGTTTAACTACAGCATTAATACTGGTGATTTTGATACCTTGTATAATTCCTGAAATAGGGGTATATAAATTGAGTCGATTAACTCGGTCTTTGGCTTTAATCAGCGATTTTTCAATTTCGGCTATTTGTCCAGCTATTTCAGCGGTTTCAAAATCTATTTCTTTGTGATGTCGAGCGATAACTTCCTGACGACGGTTTGTAGTTTCTTGTAGTGCCATTTTGGCTACTGCAATACCATCCTGTACAGAACTGAATTGACTTTGGGTACTGGCTAATTGACTTTTAGTGGCTAATAAATCAGTTTGTGAAACAATATGTTTGGCCGTCAATTTTTGGCGCATATCAACTTGTTCTTGCAATAATTCAATTTCATTTTTTAAGGCTTTGACTTGATTTTTTTGTCTGAGTAAT
>CAYNRB010000238.1:0-4620 GCA_964399475.1 uncultured Methylomarinum sp. | reverse complement strand
AAGATGGAAAAAAAGACAAGTAAAATGTTAAATTAATTATGCTTGGGTACTTATAGTGCGATGGACAAATTATGGTATCCGCTATATCTTACAGGGTGAAGTTGATAGAATTATTGGGTGGGTAGTCTTTTTCGCATATTCCACTGTATTAGTGGGCATTAAAGACTGCCTACCCTACGTTTCCTTGAATTTACAACTTCCCTATAATTTATAGTGAATACAAATTATTGTTCCTTTGAATTCTATAGCAAATTAAATAGGGATGCAGTGATGCAAGAGTAGTCACCGAAAGGTCTGAAAATCTATTCACTTCATTGATTAAATTTCAGACAAAATAAACAATCTGCTAAAATTAATCTACTTATACAATAACAGGGCTTAAAAATGTTAGAAGAATACCGCAAACATGTTGCTGAACGTGCTAACGAAGGGATAGTACCAAAACCTTTAAATGCTGAGCAAGTTGTCGGTTTAATTGAATTGATTAAATCCTCACCAAAAGGGGAAGAAGAATTTCTTCTGGATTTATTGGTTAATCGTGTGCCTGCAGGCGTAGATGAAGCGGCTTATGTAAAAGCGGGGTTTCTGGCTGCAATTGCTAAAGGAAAGGATTTATCCACTATTTTAGATTCTGCAAGAGCTACTCAGTTATTGGGCACTATGCTGGGCGGTTACAATATAGCCCCCTTAATAGATTTGTTAGATGACAATGAACTGGCACCTTTTGTAGTGACAGCCTTATCACAGACTTTATTGGTTTTTGATGCCTTTCATGATGTAAAAGAAAAGGCGGATAACGGCAATCAGTTCGCTGAAAAAATCATTAAATCTTGGTCAGAAGCGGACTGGTTTACTAAAAAAACAGCAGTTCCTGAAAAATTGACTGTGACTGTTTTTAAAGTAACAGGAGAAACCAATACCGATGATTTGTCTCCTGCACCCGATGCTTGGTCAAGACCTGATATTCCATTACATGCAAAAGCCATGCTCAAAATTCCTAGAGAGGGGATTACCGATGCAGAACAACAAATTGAAGCATTAAAACTAAAAGGTTTTCCTGTCGCTTATGTAGGCGATGTAGTCGGTACAGGTTCTTCACGGAAATCAGCTACTAATTCGGTACTGTGGTATATGGGTGATGATATTCCTTATGTACCCAATAAAAGAGCGGGTGGAGTTTGTATAGGCGGGAAAATTGCCCCCATATTTTTTAACACCATGGAAGACTCAGGTGCATTACCTTTTGAATGTGATGTCGAAAAAATGGCAATGGGTGACATCATTGATATCTACCCCTATCAAGGTGTTGTGAAACGCCATGATAGTGATGAAGTTATTTCTGAATTTTCATTGAAAACAGAAATTATTTTAGATGAGGTGCAAGCAGGTGGACGTATTCCGCTTATTATAGGACGGGGCTTAACGGATAGAGCCAGGAAATCATTACGACTAGGTGAATCAGAAGTATTCAGGCTTCCTAAGGATAAGACTGAGAAAAAAATAGGTTATACATTAGCTCAAAAAATTGTAGGTAAAGCTTGCGGTGTTGTTGGCGTGCGACCTGAAACCTATTGCGAACCCAAAATGACAACTGTTGGTTCACAAGATACAACAGGCCCTATGACCCGTGATGAATTAAAAGATTTGGCTTGTTTAGGTTTTTCAGCGGATCTGGTCTTGCAGTCTTTTTGTCATACTGCCGCTTATCCTAAACCAATTGATGTGGAAATGCAGCACACACTCCCTGATTTTATTATGAATCGAGGTGGTGTGGCATTGAGGCCTGGCGATGGCATTATTCATTCCTGGTTAAACCGTATGTTGTTACCAGATACTGTGGGTACAGGTGGAGATTCGCACACAAGATTTCCCTTAGGAATTTCATTTCCCGCTGGATCAGGTCTGGTTGCATTTGCAGCAGCAACCGGAGTAATGCCACTGGATATGCCTGAATCTGTTTTAGTCCGTTTTAAAGGTGAAATGCAACCAGGCATTACCTTGCGAGACCTAGTCAATGCAATTCCTTATGTAGCGATACAAAAAGGTTTGTTGACAGTCGAGAAAAAAGGTAAGAAAAATGTTTTTTCAGGTCGTATTCTTGAAATAGAAGGTTTACCAGACTTAAAAGTAGAACAGGCCTTTGAATTATCTGATGCATCAGCTGAACGTTCTGCCGGAGGCTGTACTATTCGATTGAATGAAGAACCAATACGAGAATACATTAATTCAAATATTACTCTGCTAACCTGGATGATCAAAGAAGGTTATGGTGATGCCAGAACTATTAAACGTAGAATTGAGCAGATGAAAGTTTGGCTGGAAACACCCGTGCTTATGGAGCCCGATGCAGATGCTGAATATTTTGAAGTGATAGAAATTGACCTAAATGAGATTAAAGAACCGCTTATGGCGTGTCCGAATGACCCAGATGATGTGAAAACTTTGTCCGATATTGCCGGAACCAAAATTGATGAAGTTTTTCTCGGTTCATGTATGACTAATATTGGTCATTTTCGTGCAGCAGGTAAATTACTGGAAAAGCACGAAGGGCGATTACCTACTCAGTTGTGGGTTTCACCTCCTACAAAAATGGATCAAAAACAGTTAACTGAGGAAGGTTATTACAGTACCTTTGGAAAAGCGGGTGCACGTATGGAAATGCCAGGTTGCTCATTGTGTATGGGCAATCAAGCGCGAGTTGCTGATAATGCAACGGTGGTTTCTACTTCAACACGTAATTTTCCAAATAGATTGGGGAATAATGCAAATGTCTATTTAAGTTCAGCTGAATTGGCTTCTGTTTGTTCAATTTTGGGTAAAATTCCCAATTATTCTGAATATATGGAATATTATAATCAGATTAACGAGACAGCCGAAGATACCTACCGATATTTGAATTTTGATAAAATTGAAACTTATCAACAGAAAGAAAGTGCGTAGTTATAAATGCAGGTTTAATACTCTGAAAATTTCAAGGACGTGGATTACGCCAAGGATGGCGTTTAAGGGAATGTGCAAAATAAGAGGATTTCCAAAAGGCAGACAAAGCTGGTTCGCACATCCATGTGCTCAGATAGCTTGTATAAAATAATCTGGATTATTCTTAGACCAGCATCTAAATAAATATCATCTAAATTTTCCCATCTAATCCCATCTGGAAATATTTATGAGTAATTTTATCCTGATTTTCTAATAACCAGTCAATATCAGGCGTATGAGTCATCGCTTTATGGATGGCTTGCGCCATGGCTTTACGATGAATATCAAAGAGGATTTGATGATCCAGATTATCATCTTTTGCAACACTTGGGTTTAACCAGACCGAACAGATAATACCTAAGTCATTAGCTTTTTCTTTAGGAATATCGCCAGCGCGAACCGCATCTAAAACACCATTAGCAATTGCAGCTTGTACCGTACCCATTAATATATTGGTATAACGAGAATTATTAACGGTGACTTTACTGACCATTAAAGTCACGGGTCTTACTTGAATGTCGGTATTTAAAATAGCAAAAACTTTTGAATGACCTTTAGCTTGATCACCCGTTAATGTTGCAAGTGCAGTTCCTACTGGCCCATCTAATTCACCAATCACAACTTCTGGCTCAGCAGCTGTACCAGGAGGTCCGCCAGCTACTAATGATTCACCTGTACGCATTATAATTCTATCGCTCATTTATCTCTCCAATGCTAAGCATTAATTATTAAAACCGACTAGAATACCACGACATCAGTTTTCTTAATAGTTATGACTAAAAATTTAAAAACTACCGATCATAGCCGAGACATTATTGGCTTAAAGTATGTCTATCCAGTCCTTTCAAGAAGGGCAGGGGGCTTATCGATAGGGATTAATTTTAATCCGAATAATGCCTGCAATTGGCGATGTGTTTATTGTCAGGTTCCTGGTTTAGTGCGTGGAACCGCACCAGAAATGAATTTTGTCACCTTAGAAAAAGAGCTGAGATATTTTCTCGAACAAGTTATACATGGCGATTTTTTTGACCAGTTTGATGTGCCAGAGCAGCAACGTGTGATCAAGGATATTGCAATTTCTGGGAATGGAGAACCGACCAGTCTTGAGGATTTTGATATAGCAATCAGATTGATTGCCGAAATTGCCACAGAAATGCAGGTTTTTCCACAAAGTGATTGGGTATTAATTACAAATGGTAGTTTGATTCATAAACAAGCTGTTCAGCGTGGATTGAAAATTTTAAACGAATATCAAGGACAGGTCTGGTTTAAACTGGATAGTGCAACAGATTTTGGAAGAAATAAAATCAACCAATGTAAGCAGGGAATTGCGAAAACTCTGGAAAATTTAACCCTATCTGCATCTCTGTGTGAAACTCGTTTGCAAACCTGTATGGTGGGTTATTTTGATGCTGAAACTAAAGAGGTGGAACAGACAGCATATCTGGATTTTTTAAAGTCGCTGGCCAATAAACAAGTCGAGCTAAAAAAAATCATGCTTTATACGCTTGCAAGGCCATCTCTGCAACCCGAAGCAAATCAGCTGAAAAAACTTGATCAAGCGCAGATCAATCAGTTTGCCGAACAAATAAAAGCTTTAGGCTATAGTGTGTCCGTTAGTTGATATTTGGCTATGGTAAG
>CAYNRB010000237.1:0-4620 GCA_964399475.1 uncultured Methylomarinum sp. | reverse complement strand
ACTGTGGAATCAATGGTTTGCGCTAGAAAACGTGATCCAACTGATTTATCTAGGATTATGAATAGTAAAAAAAAATAACACCCTTAAACTTGATATTTGAAATTGCAACCGAGAACATAAAAAACGTTACTTAGGAGTGAGGATTTAATAATATACGAAAGTTTGACGCAGGATTTTTGTTTGTCTTCAAGGCGTAGAAACAGGCGCATAGCAAGCTACGCAACTGTTTCTACAACGCAGAAGACGGACAAAAAGACAAGTCAAAATTCGCATATTATTAAATCCTCGCTCCTTAGCAACGCGCATGAATTAACTTGAGTCATTTGGAAGTGATGCTTTAGCCTCTCCCAATGCAATGCTGAACTACAGTCCCACTTGCAATTTGAGCGTTGTTAACTTTATTTCATACACGTTTTCCCTACGTCCTTGTAAATTAAATTTTATGGAATTTCAATAACAATGGATCAAGCAGTAAAGACATAAATAATTTCAAATATAAATCAGATTATCTTAAATCTGAGAAGGAATCTTATTGATGGAAATATGAAACATTCAGAAAAACAGAACACATCATCAATTATTTAATTTCTTCAATGTTAATAACCTCTAACCACTGCTCATTACCGTTGCTAGCAGGATAATATTGCAAAATAACTGAATAAGCTTTACCACTTTGACTATCAGTAACCCGTGGAATTAATACTTGCTGGTTATCGGGATTATAGGTTGCCTGATATTCGTCGGCAACTTCTTCTAGACTGAGGGCATCAATATTTGTGACTAAGAATTCTAAAGAATTGTCATTAGCACTTCTTGATTGTTTCTTATTGAGTTTCAATGTAGCTTTGATCATGTCATTATTGACACGTAATTTAGGGATATTTAATTCACCCGAATCAACACTAAAAGTTGAGGATTTAACTCTAGCTACGTCTGATAATAAGGGATTAAGACCTGTTCCAGTTATATTGATCACATATTGATCATCACTATTTGGAAAAACCGTAATGAATTCTTGCGTAATCTGATAAGTTTTTCCATTTCCTGCAGCATCTGTACCCAGAACGGGTCTTGCTGACTGCTCTAAAACTACGTTTCCAGCACCACATTCATTGGCTGCTCCTGTATCTGCATCCCCTCTTAAAGGTGAAGAAATTGCTATCAAATAATTTCTAGGTCCTAGCCCCACACCAATATCAACAGTATTAGATGTATCAAAACAAGGATCTATTACACCAATGAGCGCGGTATCAAAAAAACCTGATCGGTAAGCCAGATACATATGATTAGAAAAAGAAAGTGAATCAAGAATTATTTGTGTGCCACTTTCGTCAAATGCATTCCCCGTATCATCCACAAATTTTTCTAATGCAACATCTCTAAATTCTATGTCAAAAGTTAAAAGATCACTATCAAACACATAAAGAACCCAACTTTTTTTACCAAAACAACTACTGCCTTGAGGGCAAACCTCCAGGGTAATAATTTCTTCGCCACTACTTGGCAACGCATACCAGTCCTTATCCCTAGAATTATGAAGTTGTCCTCTTATATTTCTTCCTGAATTTAAAGGGGTGGCCTGAAAGGAGCGATTATTAAATTCAACATCAACATTATCAAAATCATCATCAGATACATTGACAATCACATTACCTGCAACATCAACTGGGTTGCCAATAATTTGCACATTTATATTACCGGTTGCCCGATTCCCTGAAAGATCTACAAAGTCATAGGTAAATGAATCAGTGACTACTTCTCCCAAATTAAGTCCAAGAACACTAGGTGAATTTTCCAACAGATTATAAGTGAAAGAACCATCTGATTGTAAAATAACAAAACCAAAATCACTGACAGGTGAGCCTTTAATTACTGCAGCATTCCCATTTCGATCATTTGCCGTAACATTTCCTGTAACAGTAATAATATTATTAGGCACAATGGTAAAAAAATCATCTTCTGCAATGGGTACTAGTGGACTACCACTAATTAATATTGTAAAAGTGCCAGTTGATGTATGCGGACTTACTGCGCTTGATAATTTATAGGTGAAAACATCTGTCAATGTTTCACCAGGAGCTAAAGCCCTGAGTTCAGGGAGATCATAGAGATTATAGGTATAATCTCCAGTTGATTCAAAAGATTCAATAAAACCGTATGTTCCTGCAAAAGAGCCAATAAAGTCTGCAAAATCACCATTAAGATCATTTCCAAGAACATCACCAGTGAACGTTGTTCCCACTCCAACTATTGCCGACCCAAAATCATCAATCGCCTTGGGGGCAGGTGTAAGTGTAACCGAGAAGACATTAGCTGAATATCCCAAAAAAAGACATAGAATCGTAATTGTTATTTTTTTAAACATTCGAATTTGTTCCTATAATAAAAATAATCAAATAATATCGCATAGTTATATACATTAGCTCAATTTTCCATAAAGTCAAGCCGCTAAGTTACGCAACCTAAAAACAGAACATTAAATTTGTAAATTTTTAATCATGTATTCGGAGTAATCTTCTCTTAAGAATGGAGAATAAAAAACAAACAACTTATACATTACTTAAATACAAGCAGATAACAACAATATCTGAAGTTTCCCAGTTTTTAAAATAACAGAAGCCGCAATGCACAAGGCTTTGTTATTTTAGTTGCTGTTGCTCTAAATAGAGCAAACCCCAATTTAAATGGTTTCTCTTTATACGTCACGGCGAAAATAATTGGGAAACTTCAGCAACAATATTTATCACTGTTTTATTGTCAAATAAATGTAATTCCAGATCTTCTAGACCTTACATCCTTCCAAACAAGCTTAAACCTAGAAAAATCAGTTGGACGCGGAATTATAGCGCAAGGCATTGGTTTCACAATGATTTTAAAAACTCTTAGTCTCACCCATTCGGTTAGACGGGCATTTTTTCGATGTGCTGTGGAATCAATACCTTGTGCTAGAAACCGTGATCCAACTGATTATTCTAGGTTAAAGGAAGCGACTTACTCTATTGCCACCCTATAAAGATGAAAAAAACTAAGCCAGTTGAGAAGGGTTAATTCGATTACGTTCCTAGGAAACTTAACACCTATTTCAAATGATACTGGGGACTAAATTCGTGAACCGCATTTACCATTGTTTCAACGTGTTCTGGTTTTACATCGGGCAAAATGCCATGTCCTAGATTAAATATATGTCCGGAACCAGAGCCATATTTTTCCAAAATTGATTTAACTTGTAGCTTTATCTTTTCTGGATCGGCATAAAGAGAAATTGGATCCATGTTACCTTGTAAGGCAACTTTATCACCTACTCGCTTTCGAGCTATACCTATATCTGTTTGCCAGTCTAAACCTAATGCACTGTAACCAATTTTAGACATTTCTTCTAACCACTGACCACCACCTTTTGTAAAAAATATGGTGGGTATTTCAACGCCATTAACATTTGTATTTAGTAAAGACCGAATTTGTTGAGCATAATTCAATGAAAATTCTTTATAATCTTCTGTGGTTAATAGTCCACCCCAGGTATCAAAAACCATAACCGCTTGAGCACCCGCTTCTATTTGTGCGTTCAAATACAAAGCTACTGATTTAGCTAACTTTTCCAGCATTTTATGCATTTGTAAGGGATTTTCATACATTAAGCCTTTTACTTTTTGAAAACTTTTACTACTTCCCCCCTCAACCATATAGGTAGCCAATGTCCAGGGACTTCCAGAAAACCCAATCAAAGGAACCCTTCCTTGTAAATTTTTCCTAATTAAACGCACGGCATCAACTACGTAACGTAATTCCATATCAGGATCTGGTATGGGTAATTTATTAATGTCCCTTTCAGTTCTTACTGGGTTTTTGAATTTCGGCCCCTCACCCTCAGAAAAATACAATCCCAAACCCATTGCATCTGGAATAGTTAGAATATCTGAAAATAAAATAGCAGCATCAAATTTAAATCGCTCTAATGGCTGCAAAGTAACTTCGCACGCCAACTCTGGATTTGTACATAAATTCAAAAAACTGCCTGCTTGTGCACGGATGCTTCTATATTCAGGCAAATAACGACCTGCTTGCCTCATCATCCACACTGGCGTTCGTTCTACAGGCTGTTTTAATAAAGACTGGATAAAAACATCGTTTTTTAAAGGTGTCATATTTCAAATAATAATGGAACAAAAAAGTCAAAAGTATAAATTTTAACTTGCTAAGAGACAGCACACGGAATTTGTCAGCAGATGACGCAGTTTTTTCAAGCGATACCACACGACTGTTTGTATGAGTAGTCCAGGAGCTAATCCCGAGGAAGATTCAAGCATGCTACGCTTACTTATTGCTACAAGTCATAAGAATTGAAAAGCTAAAGCTATTCTTACTGCTATGTTCAAATTAGTTGCCGAAGCTTATTCGTACAGGTTTCTTAAGAATGCGTATAAAATAACCTGCGCCCAAACACTTACACTGACAATCAAAATCGTATCAACTAACGCATGATGAGCTGACAAAGCATACTACAGGATTGAAGATGGCAAAAATTCTGTAAAAAAATTGCCGAATGTAGTAATAAGTACCCAAGCGTAATTAATTTAACATTTTACTTGTCTTTTTTTCCATCTTCAGCGTTGCATAAAT
>CAYNRB010000236.1:0-4680 GCA_964399475.1 uncultured Methylomarinum sp. | reverse complement strand
GTTTAAATTTTAACTATTAAGACCTCGCTTTGTCCGCTAAAATACAGTTTTTTTTATTAGGTCTTTCCGATGCGGATTCAATCTCTACCCACTCAACTTGTTAATCAGATCGCCGCGGGTGAAGTGGTTGAAAGACCTTCTTCTATAGTAAAAGAATTGTTAGAAAATTGTTTTGATGCGGGTGCAACTCAGATTACTATTGATATAGAAAGAGGGGGTACCCAAATTATCAAAATTCGTGATAATGGTTGTGGCATAGTCAAAGCTGATTTGCCTCTGGCTCTTTCTCGCCATGCAACCAGTAAAATATCCAATTTAAAAGATCTTGAACACGTATCAAGCATGGGTTTTCGTGGTGAAGCCTTGCCGAGCATCAGTTCTGTTGCCAGATTAACTTTAATTTCTCGAACCGATGATGCTGATTGCGCCTGGAAAGTTAGTGCAGATGGGTCTGAAAAAGACTTTAACCCCCAACCCGATCCACATCCAAAAGGTACAACAGTGGATGTCAGAGAGCTATTTTACAACACACCTGCCAGGCGTAAATTTCTAAAAACAGAAAAAACTGAATTCACGCATATCGAAAATCTGGTTAAGAAAATGGCATTAAGCCGTTTTGATATTGGTATTTCTCTAAACCATAATCAACGTGAGGTAATCAATTTAAAACCAGCTGAATCAATAGTTGAGAAAGAAAAAAGGATAGCCAGCATATTTGGTTCTGCATTTATTGAAAATTCGGTAAAAATTGATTTTGAAGCATCAGGAATGCAAATAACGGGATGGGTAGGCTTGCCAACTTTCTCTCGTAGCCAACAAGACATGCAGTATTTTTATGTCAATTCCCGATTAATAAAAGATCGACTAGTTACACATGCAGTCAAACAAGCTTATCAAGATGTATTGTTTCATGGGCGACATCCGGTATTCGTTCTATATTTGACACTAGATCCAGCATTGGTTGATGTTAATGCACATCCTGCAAAATTAGAAGTGCGTTTTCGTGAAGGACGTTTGGTACATGATTTTTTATTTCAGGCTTTACATCGTTCATTGGCTGATATAAGACCAGGAGAGCAACAGCAAAATCCAGTTAAAATTGAACAATTTACTCAACCACCAGTTACTCAGTCATCAACAAGCAATACAGGAAATTATCAGGTACAAAACCGATCATTCAGTTCGCATGTGCCTAAACAAACCTCATTACCCATGAAGGTTTCAGAAGAGGTTGAAGCCTACGCCGCACTTTATCCCAAAGAAGAAAATATTCCAGTTATTCAACAAAATTTTTCAAATATTGACGGTTTGCAAGGCATGCCGGCTTTAGGCTATGCAATAGCGCATTTACACGATATTTTTATTTTGTCAGAAACTGAAAAAGGAATAATCCTAGTAGATGCTCATGCAGCGCATGAACGGGTGACTTATGAAAGACTCAAAAAGCAATATCATGGCGGTACCGTACCTAGGCAACCTTTATTGTTACCCTTAAAGATTCAAGTCAGTAGCCATGAAGCAGACCTGGTAGAACAAGAGCACGATTTTTTTACCTCGCTGGGTTTTGAACTCAATCGAACAGGCCCAGAAGCCATTGTACTAAGATCCACCCCTTCTTTATTAGGTAAAGAAGATATGGATGCCCTGATTAAAGATATCCTAGCAGATATTGTCACCCATGGAATGAGCCGGCGCGTTTTAGAAAAATCCAATGAAATTCTTTCTAGCATGGCCTGCCATGGTGCGGTAAGAGCAAAACGCAAATTAAACATTCCAGAAATGAATGCATTATTAAGGGATATGGAACAAACAGAAAGAGCAGGCCAGTGTAACCATGGCAGACCCACTTGGATAGAATTAAGTGTTTCTGATTTAGATAAGTTTTTTCTTCGTGGTCAATAAGACTAATGTTAAATAATGGCAGAGTCAATGTAGCCAAAGTAGGGTGGATAAGGTTTTTGAGCGTAGCGAAAAAACGTAATCCACCATCCCGTAGAAAATAGAGTGACCTTATTATCCCAACCAACCAACCAACCAACATATAACCACATATTCTCTTTAAGAAAAAATTAAATTAAACATACCACTAAAAAACATATTTAATATCCTAGGTAAAATACTATGGTTGAACACAAATACCCCCCAGCAATTTTTCTGATGGGACCAACCGCATCGGGAAAAACAGATTTTGCCGTTCAAATAGCGCTAAAGCTGAATGCAGAAATAATCAGTGTTGATTCTGCCTTAGTATACAAAGGTATGGATATAGGCACCGCAAAACCAACAATGGAAGAAAGAAAAGGGATTCCACATCATTTGATAGATATACTTGATCCGGCAGAAGTCTATTCAACAGGCAGTTTTAGAAAGTCAGCACTATATTTAATGGAAGATGTTACTCAGCGTGGAAAAATCCCCTTATTAGTAGGTGGAACCATGCTGTATTTTAATGCCTTATTCAATGGTTTGGCTGTATTACCCGAAGCAAATTTAGAACTCAGAAAAAAATTGAATGAAGAATTACAAAAAAAGGGCAGGGAAGCCATGCATGAACGACTTAAAATGTTAGATCCAGAGTCAGCGAGCAGAATACATCCCAATGATCCACAAAGAGTGCAACGTGCACTGGAAGTCTACGAACTTACAGGAAAACCCTTAACTCAAATAATTAGAGAATCACAGTCAGAACCCATTCCCTATCAACAAATTAAACTCATCGTCGCGCCCAAAGAAAGAAAACAGTTACATGAGATTATAGCCAAACGATTTAATTTAATGGTAGAGCAAGGTTTAATAGAAGAAGTAAAATCATTATTCGAAAGAGACGATTTAAACGAAAAATTACCCGCAATCCGTGCCGTAGGGTATCGTCAGGTATGGTCTTACCTACAGGGAGAGTATGATCAAGAAATGATGATAGAAAAAGGAATTATTGCAACAAGACAACTGGCCAAAAGACAGTTTACCTGGCTACGACGAGTCAAAGAGGCTTTGGAATATACTTCATTTGAACCAGACTTGCTGGAAAAAGCCCTAGTAGACATTAACTTAACGATTAAGGTATTTAAACAATGACTCAGAGTGTAGCTTGGGTTAGCTTATCAAGCAAGGCGCGATAACCTAACCCAACTTATATTGTTATGCTGTTGGTTATTAGTCTAGATATTAAAATATTGTCTCAGTTTTTATAAAATGACAATTGCTAAAATTTCCAGTATAATTAAGACTCTTGGGGGCGACTTGGCTTCGACGTGGGTAGCAAAACCTTGAGTGCATGCCGTGGACAGTACACCACGTAAAATCTACTGAAATTAAAGTATTCGCAAATGACGAAAACTACCCAATGGCTTTAGCTGCTTAAACACAGCACCATTCTTCTGACTAACTGTGCTTATGCGTGTAGAGTCCTTCGGGACATTCAGAAGTCACTTCACATAAGATCGCGCCAAGACTTAGTTCGGAGTCAACCGCGTTAAACCCAATCGAAATCGCTGATAATTTTCTTGGCTCGACGGGTAGTTATCGGTTAAATCAAAGCGCGAGATAAGCATGTAGACCTTATGGCAGAGTGCTTGCGGACGCGGGTTCAATTCCCGCCGCCTCCACCAATTAAACCATTGATTTAAAAGGATTTTAATTAGTTATAACAAGGATGTTGCGGTAAATTTGCGGTTTTATTTATTCTACGACGCCAATTTATTGCAATTTTCGAATATTAACAAAACTCAAAAATATTTTTTTAGCGTTAATACCTCGCTATCTATAAGCAATTTTTTCCAGATTTAAAATCCAATTCATATTTCAATTCAAAAAAAAATTCCAAAAACCTCGGAGGAGAGGATGAGTGATTTGGGGGTTGACTGCGGATTTTGTCAGCCGACTATTTTTACTGATTTGGTGTGATTTTGGAGCTTTGATTGTTTGTTTATTTTTGGCATAAAAAAACCGGCTGTTGCCGGTTTTTTTGTTTGTAGTGGGGGTGATGGTTAGGTAAGGGTGGTTTTTAGTTGGGTGAATAGGTTTGATAGTAGTGCATGTATTTGTTGGGGTTATCTCTTGGTGTTCTGATGTGGCTGCTATGCCTATTATTGCCCCTTCTATGGCTTTGATTAGATGTTCTTGTTGTTCTGTCATGATGATGCCTGGTTGAATAGGTCTAGATGATCATGATCTGGGGATATCCATTCTTCTGGGGGGATAGGTTGATTTACTAGGTTGCATATCCTTCTTAGCCCATCTTCGTGACATATAATTGCAATTCCCCACTATTTCAATAAGTTAAATTTTTTAAATTGTTTCAGTTGGCACTACAGATTTTTTCTTGTCAGTTATTGTTTTATATTTACCGATTAGATCAGGTTTAATATTCAAGGCATCGTAAATTTGTTTCTGTCGTAGCTCCGCCTTAGTTGTTGTACGTAGATGAATCATCTTATGATCATCAGTCGGTAAGGTTATGGTCAACCGTTGTTGTGTCGACATGATCTTGCGAATACTCTCCCAGCTTAAATGAATGCCCTGTTGTTTAAGTTGAAAACGTAGGGTATGCACCAAATGATAAGCCAGTAAAGTAATAAACAAGGGGTGTAATTCAAAGTGAGGGAAAATCATCCTGTTTAGCATAGGTATCCCAATAATTACCCCAAAGCCCATTGGCGCGCATCGTCCGTAACGCCAACA
>CAYNRB010000235.1:0-4798 GCA_964399475.1 uncultured Methylomarinum sp. | reverse complement strand
GCCTCAGCCTTTTTTAGGTATCAAATTAATTTCCGTGAGTTCAGGTTGTCTGAATCTTAATCAGTTTATCGCGAAAATTGCGATGTTTATTTTTGAGTCTAGGTAAAGAAAATCTGCAATTCAGGAAGAAATTCTAGCGGACTAAAGTCCGCTCTACATCCGTTTCACAATGATATTGATCATTATGTTTAGAACAAAAACACAGTCAATTAAAGCCTTGGCAGCTTATACTCTGGTTGAGGGCTTACAAGAATATTTTGTAATGAAACTGGAAGTGCTTGTTGATTGTAAATCAGGTCAACAATCATTTGATAGGGTGGAGTGGTTTAGGGATCAGGGGCAACATGGTGGTGGGTTGCGTTATGTTGCTAACAATAATCAGGTTTTTAATCGTGCTTCAGTGAATGTCTCACAAGTTCATTATGATGATGACATCAATAAGGATCTAGGTTCTGCCACCGCATTGTCATCTATTATTCATCCTTTAAATCCACATGCAGCTTCAATTCATATGCATATTAGCTGGACTGAAATGAAAAATGGCAAAGGTTTTTGGCGTTTAATGGCAGACCTTAATCCGGCGATAGAAAATAAGCTAGCAACAGAGCTATTCACCAATAAATTGAAGCAAGTGATGGCTAATGATTATGATTTAGGCTGTTCGCAGGGTGATAAATATTTTTTTATACCGGCGCTAGACCGACATCGAGGAAAAACGCATTTTTATCTGGAAGGCTATCACAGTGGAAATGATCAGGCTGATTTTAATTTAGCAAAAAAATTAGGTGAGTCCGTTATAGACATTTATCTGGTAATATTTGAACAGGCTATTCAGGAACATCCAGAATATTCTGAAGAGGATATTAGTCAGCAACTTGCTTATCATACACTTTACCTGTTTCAAGTATTAACACTAGATAGAGGCACAACTTCTGGGTTATTGGTACATGACCAGAATGATACGGGAATTATGGGGTCTTTGCCTGCAAATATTGATAAAAACTTATTAGCTTCATGGGTGACTAAATTGGAGTCTCCTCAAGATAAGTTGTTATCTGAATTATTAAATGTTTTACCTGATGAATCGGCTTGTCATATTAGCAATAGTGTCAAAGTAAGTCTGGCAGCTACCGTTCGTGAGCATTATAAGTTGTATCCTAAAGCCCTTTCTATGCAGGCTCACGGTAACATTATTCCAACTACTGTTCATAATCATGATAACAATTCATAGCCTTTCTAAAAAAATACATTCTTCAATTTTATAAATGCAATCATAGATTTTGTAATCCATTCTATATTTATTTTGTACTTCCAATCTCTCAAAATTATAAGCCGTTCTAAATGCGTGACAGAATAATTATTACCATCACTGACCTGGAAGGTTCGAAGCATTTTAATGTGCACAATATCCTTAAAAAAATAATATTGGGAGTTTTTGTGTTTGTGATATTGACTTTTGCTCTCGGAACCGTGTTTATTAAAATTTTATTGCATAATGTAGAAAGCCTAGAAACAAAGAAAAACACACTCAATGCAACTAATATTACCTATGAATCAAATATTGAACAGTTAAACTCTCAGATTAGCCAAAAGACGCTAGAGTTACAAACTTTCAGCGATAGTCTGGATGATATAGAAACTTTAATGGGAAAAAATGAAGATAAGAATTTACCCCTGCAAGAACGGGTGAATTTAGCTAAAATTGATTTGACTCAAAAATTGTATATGCTAAATAATATTCCTAATGGTAATCCTATTGGGAATGCAAAAGTGACTGATAAATTTGGCTGGCGAATGCATCCGGTCAAGAAAAAAAAGGTCTATCACAAGGGCATTGACCTGAAAGCTAAAATGAATACTGTGGTGCATTCCACAGCAGATGGAGTTGTTGAATTTTCTGGCTTCCATAAACGTAGCGGTTTCGGAAATTTATTAATTATTATCCATAATTATGGTTTTAAGAGTTATTATGCGCATTTAAACAAACTTAAGGTCAAATCTGGAGACATAGTAAGCAAAGGGCAGGAAATTGCATTATCAGGAAATACTGGTTTAAGTAATGGCCCACATTTACATTATGAAGTGAGATATGTGGGGGTTTCCATAGATCCCATTAATTTTATTAATTGGGACATACAAAATTATGATTCTATTTTTAAAGCGACGCGAGGAATAAAATGGCAGTCTTTAGTAAACATGATAGCAAAAAATCATCACAGTCAATGAAACAAGGGGCAACCATTATTGCTTCTGGAACACTGATAAAAGGTGATATTACCTTGTCTTCATCATTACATATAGATGGTGAAATTGAGGGGATAATCCATTCTGATAATGTGATTACGATTGGAACCAAAGGCAAAGTGAATGGAGAAATTGCTGCTAAAAACTTGGTAATAAATGGTATTTTAAGAGGTTCCGCGGAAAGTGATTCAATAGAAATTATGCCAAATGGAGATGTAAAAGGTAAGTTGACATATAACGAATTAACTATCGAAAAAGGCGCTGTTTTTGTAGGCGAAACTATGCAACTTTCCGAGCAAGATCAGGATACTAATGTATCTAACATTTCCGAACTTAAACAAGTAGATGCGATACAAAATACACCGGTTTAGGTTGCTGTAGAGCAGGCTTTAGTCCGCTAGAAATTTTAAACAAAATATAAGCAAGATGGGTGGTTTATTTATTGCGAGTTGCCCTTTTTCTCCTGCTCAATCTTGGTAACGTTATTCCGTTTAAAGGGAATAATTTAGATTCAGCTAAATTTTCCAAAATAGGAATTTATCTAGTTTAAATGAAACTTCGAATAAAATAAGTGCTCATCATATTTGTGATTTGTTACAATTATTTTATATGAATGTCAGTCTCGTACGATAATGTTGTCGTTGTAACTAACAGAATTAAAAATTATTAAAGTTTGAATATGAATAATGGTAATAAAATAAAAATATTGTTCGTTTGCATGGGTAATATTTGTCGTTCTCCTACGGCAGAAGGTGTTTTTTCCTCATTAGTTGCAGAACAAAATGTAACCGATCAATTTATTATTGATTCTGCTGGGACGCATGCCTATCATGTTGGAGATGTGCCGGATTCTCGCGCACAAAAAGCGGCTAGAGATCGAGGTGTGGATTTATCAAATCAGCGAGCTAGAAAAGTCATCATGGGGGATTTTGAAGATTATGATTTTTTATTAGCCATGGATGATGATAATTACAAAACCTTGATGAGTTCCTGTCCAGATTCATACAAACAGAAAATTAAATATTTTTTAGACTTTGCGCCTGATCTTGAGACAAAGGAAGTTCCAGACCCTTATTATGGGGGGAAATACGGTTTTGAAAGAGTGTTGGATATGGTTGATGATGCATCTATAGGTTTATTAGAGTATTTACAAAAAACAGGGCAAGTTAGATGAAAATAGCATTACTGTTCAGTAAATTAGTTTTATTGGGTTTATTGTCTTTGAGTTCTAACGCTTTATTGGCCGAAGAAAATAAAAAAATCACCCATGTAGTTATGGTCTGGTTAAATGAACCTAGTAACGAACAGCATCGAAATGAATTTATCAAGGCCAGTGAACAGTTAAATGATTTGCCAGGGATTGTCAGCCGTCATGTAGGTGTTGTATCCAAAAGTAAAAGAAGTATAGTTGACGATACTTTTGATGTAGCGGTTTCGGTAACCCTGGAAAGTAAAGCGGCATTGAAAGCTTATTTAAAAAACCCCAGACATAAAAAAATTCTTAAAGAAAAATTAAAGCCATTGATCAACAGGGCAGTAGCCTATGATTTTGTGAGTCAATAAGAGTAGTTAATATGGCGATCATTTCAAATACAGTTGGCTATCTTGATGGAAGCGTCTTGCTTGAGGGTTTTTTTGCTTTTGATGATGCAATAGAAGCCAGAAGACCCACTATTCTAATTAATCATGCCTGGGCAGGTCGAAATGACTTTGTTGAAGAAAAGGCAATGAAACTCGCTGAATTAGGTTATTTTGCTTTTGCAGTGGATATGTATGGTAAAGGCATATTGGGTCAAAATACCAACGAAAATGCAAAATTAATGCAACCTTTTTTGGATGATCGTCAATTAATTTTAAGCAGAATGATTGCAGCACACTATGCAGTCAAGTTAATGCCCTGGGTTGATGAAAAAAAAATAGCCTCTATCGGCTATTGTTTTGGTGGCTTGTGTGTATTGGATTTTGCAAGATCTGGCGTTGATATTAAAGGTGTTGTTTCTTTTCATGGGCTTTTAAACCCACCTCAGAACGATTCAGTAAATGACATAAGTGCCAAGATTTTAGTGCTACATGGAAATGATGATCCCATGGCTACAGTTGATCAAGTGAACGCCTTACAACAGGAATTAACGCAAGCTGGAGCTGATTGGCAGATTCATAATTATGGTAATACCCTGCATGCCTTTACTAATCCAGTTGCCAATGATCCCGGTTTTGGAACAGTCTATCAAGCTGATGCTGATAGAAGATCATGGAAGGCTATGAAAAACTTTTTAGATGAGGTTTTTGAAAGTGGTGAGGGTTAATTTGTTTCTATTTAAATAGAGGCTGAATTTTTCGGTTAAATTGAACTATGCTGCAGTAAGCTCACGTTCTATTTGCCAAGTTTGTTTTTAAGAAATGCCCAGACATAGGCTGAGGAACTATACAAATAGTAGAATTGTTGGTACAAAAAACTATTAATTGAGAAGAGCAAACCTTTTCGTTGGTAGAAGAAATTCAGAACTCCTGATCTCGGAAATTCCTAATAATGAGCTGTGAAGTTTTATAAACC
>CAYNRB010000234.1:0-4805 GCA_964399475.1 uncultured Methylomarinum sp. | reverse complement strand
ACTGGCTCAAATTTCAACTGTTGATGTGGCTCATTTTTGCATTGTTGTTAACATCAAGTCCTCTCTGCAACATATAGCGGATACTTTTATTTCATATTCTATTCCTTTAAAAAAAAGGAATTTTGAATTACAAAGCAATAAAATTGTTTTACCAAAGGATTAAGACCACAAATATCATTCACTGTTTTCTTTCGCTGAAAATCAGAGAAACGGAGCGATAGCGCGAGAGGGAAGCTAAAATTTTATACCGAAAGCCGTCAAGTCAGTGAGGTAGCCTTAACGGAGCGGCTTTTGTGCGGAGTTGAGGCGGACGCAGGACGGCCGGGGCTTACCTATTCGCTGCGTAGTGGCTGGATTTTGGGACAAGGACGTCCCAAGATTCTGACAGTACGCAATGGCGCGCTTGTAAATGTTGTAAACTCTCAAAAAAATAATCCTCAATTCAAATCTAAAGATTTCCATAGCTCATCCACCTTTTTAACTATATCTTCAGACATAACAATAGGCTTACCCCATTCCCTATTAGTTTCTCCTGGCCATTTATTAGTTGCATCAAAACCTACTTTAGAACCTAAACCAGAAACAGGTGATGCAAAATCCAGATAATCTATTGGGGTATTTTCCAGAATTGTTAAATCGCGAGCAGGATCCATTCGCGTGGTGATTGCCCAGATTACATCTTGCCAGTTTCTTACATCGACATCATCGTCCACAACAATGACGAATTTGGTGTACATGAATTGACGTAAATATGACCAAGTACCGAACATGACGCGTTTAGCGTGACCCGCATATTGTTTTTTCATGCTGATTACCGCCATTCGATACGAACAACCTTCAGGAGGTAAATAAAAATCGGTAATTTCCGGGAATTGTTTTTGGAGTATGGGTATAAAAACTTCATTCAATGCAACGCCTAAGATGGCAGGTTCATCAGGGGGTCTGCCTGTATAGGTACTGTGATAAATAGGTGCACGACGTTGAGTGATTTTTTCTACCGTAAAAACTGGGAATTCATCAACTTCATTGTAATAGCCGGTATGGTCACCAAAAGGGCCTTCTGCAGCCATTTCATCGGGGTAAATAAAACCTTCAAGAACAATTTCTGCACTGGCAGGTACTTGCAAATCATTACTTAAACAATGGCAGACTTCGGTTTTACTGCCTCGTAATAATCCTGCAAAAGCATATTCAGATAATGAATCTGGAATGGGGGTTACTGCAGCTAATATGGTTGCCGGATCTGCTCCCAATGCCACTGCAACGGGGAAAGGTTCCCCCGGATGCGCTTCTTGCCATTCTTTAAAATCCAGAGCACCACCCCGATGCGCTAACCAGCGCATAATGACTTTGTTTTTTCCGATAACTTGCTGACGATAGATGCCCAAATTTTGCCGATGTTTATTAGGGCCTTTGGTAATCACTAAGGGCCAAGTTATTAAGGGAGATACATCATCCGGCCAGCAGGTCTGAATGGGATAAACACTTAAATCAATTTCATCCCCCTCTCGAATAACTTCCTGGCATGGAGGGTTATTGATTACTTTGGGTGCCATGTTAAGGACTTTTTTAAACACCGGGATTTTTGACAGGGCATCTTTCATGCCTTTGGGTGGTTCAGGTTCTTTTAAATAGGCTAATAGTTCACCGATACCGCGTAATTCAGTCACTGAATCTGCCCCCATACCCATCGCTACACGACGAGGTGTTCCAAATAGATTGGCTAACACGGGTATATTGAATCCTTTAGGGTTTTCAAATAATAAAGCTGGTCCTTCCTGTTTTAAAACACGGTCGCAGATTTCGGTCATCTCTAAATAGGGATCCACTTCAACCGTAATTCGTTTCAGTTCCCCCTGTTTTTCCAGTTGTTGTATAAAATCTCTCAGGTCTTTATATTTCATGCAGCTATGCCATTATGTCTAAGCAAGGCATCAATCTTAGGTTCACGGCCTCTAAAATCAATAAATAATTGTAGGGCGTTCTCACTCCCCCCTTTTTCTAAAATGTTATGTAAAAAAGACTGGCTGGTTTCAGAATCAAAAATTCCTTTTTCTTCAAATAAGGAATAGGCATCACTGGATAATACTTCAGCCCATTTATAACTGTAATAGCCTGCTGCATAGCCGCCTGCAAAAATATGTGAAAAACCATGTGCAAAACGGTTGAATTCGGGGACTTTCAATACCGCGATTTGTTCTCTGATCTGGTTTAAGGTGTGATAAATTTGACCGCCTTTAGTGGGGTTATATTGCTGATGAATTTTGAAATCAAATAAGCTGAATTCCAGTTGCCTGACCATTAACATGCCGGATTGAAAATTCTTTGTATTCAGCATTTTCTGGAATAAAGCATCCGGCAATTTTTCGTCTGTCTGATAATGACCAGAAATCAATTCCAACGCCTGTTTTTCCCAACACCAGTTTTCCATAAATTGGCTGGGCAATTCCACAGCGTCCCATTCCACGCCATTAATACCCGAAACACCTAAATGATCAACTTGTGTCAACATGTGCTGCAAACCATGACCAAATTCATGAAACAAAGTGGTTACCTCATCATGTGTCAGTAATGCCGGGTCACTTCCGACTGGCGGAGTGAAGTTACAGGTTAAATAGGCAACCGGTGTTTGTATGCTATTTTTGGTTTTTTTCCGTCCGACACAATCATCCATCCATGCACCACCTCGTTTTTTAGAGCGTGCATATAAATCCAGAAAAAATTGTCCTCGCAACTGATTCTTAGCATCTTTGATCTGAAAAAAACGAGCATCTGGATGCCAGCTATCAAATTTCTTTATTTCTGATATTTTCAAACCATAAAGTTGTTCAACTACTGAGAACAAACCAGGAATAACACGCGTGACAGGAAAATAAGCTTTTAATTCTTCCTGTGATAATTGAAAAAAATGCTGACGCATTTTTTCTGAAAAATAGCCAATATCCCAAGCTTGTATGAGACTAATAGCATAATGTTCTTTTGCAAACTCTCTGAGTTCAGACAGATCCTTACGGGCATGGCGCCAGGATTTGTTGGCTAAATCTTCAAGAAAATTGACTACATCATCGGGTTTTTCTGCCATTTTTGTGGCAAGTGAATATTCAGCATAATTATTAAAACCCAAGAGCTGAGCCTTTTCATGTCTTAAACTTAAGGTCTCGTCCATAATTGAGCTGTTATCCCATTGGCCAGCCTGTGGCCCTTGTTCAGAGGCGCGAGTTGAAAAGGCAGTATAAAGTTCTTTTCGTAATTCACGATTGTCAGCATAAGTCATGATCGCCATATAGGACGGGAATTGCAGTGTTACCATCCACCCTGTCTTATCTTGGTCTTCAGCGGTTTGTTTAGCCAGCATTAATGCGCTTTCTGGGAGTCCAGATAATAAACTCTGATCCGTAATTAATTTGAACCAGTCATTGGTTGCATCCAACACATTTTCTTCATATTTACTGGATAAACGGGATAAATCCTGACTGATTTGTTTATAGCGCAATTGTTTTTCTAACTCTAAATCAATGCCTGATAAACGAAAATCTCTTAAAGCATTGATGATGATTTTTTGTTGGGCTGTATCCAGCGTTGAAAAATCATCACTATCAACAATTTGTTGATACGCAGCAAACAGGGCTTTGTTCTGTCCCATTTCTGTTGCATATTCACTAAGCTTTGGTAAACATTCATTATAAGCATCGCGTAATTCATCCGTATTAACGACTGAATTCATATGGCTAATAGGTGACCAGGTTTTATTGAGTTTATCTTCAATATCTTCTATCGGTTCAATCAAATTTTCCCAGTTGTATACTGTATTTGCTTTAAGTTGTATATCTACGACCTTACGCGCTTCGGCTAAAATTTTATCAATGGCGGATACAATATGTTCAGGTTTGATTTTAGAGAATTGCGGAAGAGTTGTGTTTTCGAGCAAGGGGTTTTTCATAGGATAAAAAAGTTGAATTTAAAAGGTTTGAGGTGATATATATGGGCTAAAAATTTGTTTGTAAACGATTAATAGTTTAACAAATAATGATTTATATATTTATGTTAGATTATAAAGGAATGAGCGATAACGTAAGTACCCAAGTATAATTAATTTAACTAATTTTACGCAGGATTTCTTTTCATCTTCAGCGTTGTATAAATAGGCGCATAGCGAGCTACGTAACTATTTATGCAACGCTGAAGATGGAAAAAAAGACCAGTAAAATGTTAAATTAATTATGCTTGGGTACTTATGCTAACGCCTTTTCATTGATTAGAGTTTCTGGAGTGCTAAAACATGTTTTAGCACTCCAAGAGTGGAGCTTGTGATTTATTGATAAATCAATGATATTTATTAAAAATTTTGTTTTCCAAAAAAATCAGTTGCCTATATTTGTAGATCGAATATCAGATCAATAGGTATAGGTATCAGGATAACATTTGAATTGCACTATTAATACGTTTCTGTGCTTTATGTAATATTTGAAGAGAGAAATCAGGATTCAGTTTTCCTTCTTTTAGTTTGGAATAAGCAGGAACAGTGTTGATATATGGCAAGCCGTTGGTCTTATTGCTACTGATAGTACTATGCAATTTGGCTAATATAACTATATCAATCAGAGTCAGGTCCTCGCCACTGTCATAGAACCAGTCTTCAGCATGATGAGGAATAGAGCTAAGTTCTTCGGGGAACCCCAGAGTATGTAGAACTAAAGTGCCAACAGGCGCTCGCAAATAGGGCATTGCCTTTTCAAGATTCTCATAATTTGAATAAGCAGTAGGATTCTGTTCTGCAAAATGTAAAAGAGGGATAGAACCTATAT
>CAYNRB010000233.1:0-4808 GCA_964399475.1 uncultured Methylomarinum sp. | reverse complement strand
AATCAGAAATAAAAATCCTACGCAATTCTGGCATATTTATTGTTGGAAACCACCTCAAGGATTTATCAATTAATTTTCAATATACTTCGCGCGGTCACGGTTGCGGAATTGTTAGCGAGTTGGTTTTTGTCGATAGCAAGGCTCTGAAATAAGCGCATAGGGAGCTACGCAACTGTTTCAGCAATGCCGCTATCGGAAAAATCAGTCGTAAGAATCTGCATCCATGACCATGCAAAGTATAGCTTATCTTTCGTAAATATTGGGTTACGTTATCGCGGGACGCTTGAGCCTCCAAGTATGAATTATCACGAAGAGCGTCACGGCCATTAAGTTAAGAAGTTTCAATCATAATTAATATCCCGTAGGTTGTGGGTGTCGATAGGAGCCCCAACATTTTTTTATGTTGTCCTCATCGTTGAGGTTCCTATCGTCACCCACAACCTACCAGAGCTTTAACTTATTGGCAGTGTCGGAAACCGTGGGAAGTATAGGTTGTACAAAATAGCCTTTTCAGTTGCAGTAGAATATTTTGTGAAGTATTGGATAAAAGAAATCAGTGAACCCATAAAATCCTGCCAAGAAAAGCCAATTTATCTATAATAGAGGGTTTTATACAATAATCTGATCAATAAATCAGCTTTACTTAGCTGAATGCAAATTATTTTTGGGCTTACAAATCACGCTATTACCTCCCGAAATTTTTCTGCCACCGGGTTTGCCAGAACAATAAGGACTGATGATTTAATAAGTTACCGGAGTTTGGTGTAGGGTTTTTCTTCACAGGAGTGCTAATAAAACAAGCGCATAGCAAGCTTCGCAACTGTTTTATTGGTACTTTTATGGAGGCAAAAGACAAGTCAAAACCGAGAAGTTATTAAATCTTCAGTTCTAAAGAGGTCTGAACCGATCTCTATCCCTGCAAACCTGCTTTAAGAACAAAAACTTACTCTCAATTTTCCAGATTATTACACTCCTATCTAACACCACTTTGACAAAAACAACTATGGCTCAACAATCTTACAGTTCCAATCCATTGATCCTTGGCATTCCAGGATATGACTATTCTGATCTCCATAAACCGGAACAATTAGCCAGACTGCATAAGGAATTTGAGAATTCTGTAGAAACACATGATTCAGCCTTACAGGCTGAATACGCCCAGTACCAGGCCTGTCAGGGCGAAGGTATGAGTGCAGTGCAAATTTCAGAGATTTTGGTGAAAATAGCGCCGTTTGTAGGAACATTTGTCGCTAAATTATTTAATATAGACCAAAGTCGATTAGAACAAATGGATAGGATCCAGCATGAAATTGATCATGTTTTTGTCTATAGAAAGGAATTAATCAGTAAATTAGTCAAGCATTTTAGACAAGTAGATATTTCAAGCTGGAATGTTGAAACCCTACACCAGCAATTGGAACATTTATTAGCAGCTACGGGTCGCTCGAAGCTGTGGCTTAATGATCCAGAAATGGCAGTTGCTGAATTGGGTAGTGTCTTGCTGAAATTAGTGGGTAAATTTTCTACCAACGAGAATGATGTTAATGCACTAAATTCACAAGCACTAGATATAAGAAACCAGCTAAAGGAAAACCTCCAAGCAGTTTCTGGTTTTGCAGAACAACTGGAGATAGAAGATCCAGCTAATTTTGTTGAATCACTGTTAGAAATAGTGCGTCGTTGGAGTTATGCAGCGACTCAAATCCCAGAACTACAATCTCAGGTTAAAGGTTGGGTTAGCTTCAAAAAACCTTCTAAAACTGATTTCAAAGATTTGGTTGAACATGAAACCTACTCAGATAATCAATATCCCGTCTGGTCTGTTGCTAAAAATCAACATCGCCGCCGTGACGGTTTCGCTTTAACTGATAAACGTTTTAATCAACGTCAGGTTTTGTACGAAGTTGATCATTGTATATATTGTCATGACCGGAATACCGACTCTTGTTCAAAAGGCATGAAAAACAAAAAGGATGGTAGTTTCAAAACCAACCCATTGGATGTGACTATCTCTGGCTGTCCTTTAGAAGAAAAAATCTCAGAAATGCATCTGGTAAAAAGGCATGGTGATAATATCGGTGCCTTGTCTATAGTCATGATTGATAACCCCATGTGCCCGGGGACGGGTCATCGAATTTGCAATGACTGTATGAAAGGCTGTATCTATCAGAAAACGGATCCCGTCAATATCCCTCAAATCGAAACCAATGTATTAACTGACGTGCTGTTTATGCCGTGGGGGTTTGAGATTTATAGCTTGTTATCACGCTGGAATCCATTAAATGTAAAACGTCCACACACGCTAGCCTATAATGGTAAAAATGTATTAGTTGCTGGAATGGGGCCTGCTGGATATACACTGGCACATTACTTATTGAACGAAGGCTTTGGCGTTGTAGGGATTGATGCATTAAAGATTGAACCTCTTGCAAAGGAACTTATTGGCGATAAGAATACTGCTCCTTTACCTATACATGATTTCAACGATCTCTATGATGATTTGGATAAGCGGGTCATGCTGGGTTTTGGTGGTGTTGCGGAATACGGCATTACCGTACGCTGGGATAAAAACTTTCTTAAAGTCATGTATCTTAATCTACTGCGTCACCAGGCTTTTCGTTGTTATGGCGGCGTTCGTTTTGGTGGTACGTTAACTATTAATGAAGCTTGGGATCTGGGTTTTGATCATATTGCTATTGCCAGTGGTGCCGGAAAACCTACGGTTATTGGTATAAAAAACAATCTGATTCGCGGCATTCGCAAAGCATCTGATTTTTTAATGGCCTTGCAATTAACCGGTGCAGCCAAAGAGTCATCATTGGCTAATCTTCAAGTTCGCTTGCCTGCGGGTGTTATTGGTGGTGGTCTAACCGCTATTGATACGGCAACAGAATTGCTGGCGTATTATCCTGTCCAAGTCAGTAAAATGTTACATCGTTATGAGAACTTGATAATAGCTTATGGCGAAGAAGTCGTTCGTCAGCGTTATGACGAAGAAGAAATAATTATACTGGATGAGTTTTTGGCTCATGGGCGCATTATTGAACGTGAACGCGACCGTGCGACTGCTGCTGGTGAAATGCCCAACTTTCTGCCTTTATTATTAGAATGGGGTGGTGTCACCTTGTTTTACAGAAAAGGAATTAAAGACTCACCTGCCTACAGACAAAATCATGAAGAAATTCATGAAGCATTGGAGGAGGGTATTCTATTAGCAGAAGGCATGAGCCCTGTTGAAGCCATTCCTGATCAGCATGGTCATTTAAAAGCAATGATCTTTGATCAATTAGAAAAAGTGGATAGTAGATGGCAGAAACAATCTGATATTCAAGTCAATATACGCAGTCTGTTTATTGCGGCAGGTACTTCTCCCAATACGATTTATGAATCAGAACATCCTGATAGCTTTGAAATGGATGGAAAGTTTTATCAACGTTATGAGCCGCAAGGTGAATCAAATGAACCTGAGTTGATTGCTACAGATGATACTTGGTTGCCTAAAGTGGGTAAACCTGCGCCTTTGACTTCTTATCATCGAAATGGAAAATTCATTTCTTTTTATGGTGATAACCATCCGGTTTATGCAGGTAATGTGGTTAAAGCCATGGCCAGTGCCAAAGATGGTTATCCTTATGTGGTTGATTTGTTCAAGAAGGATATTGCAACGCTAGATCCGACATTGCAACAACAGCGAGATGATAATCTACTGGACATGCAACATTATCTGGATGATGCCTTTAATGCTCATATTGTAGAAGTTAAACGTTTAACCCCCACTATTATTGAAGTGATAGTCCGTGCACCATTAGCGGCTAAAAAATTCTGTCCGGGGCAGTTTTATCGGGTTCAGAATTTTGAGACATTAGCACCCGTTAAGAAAGGTACGGTACTAGCATCTGAAGGTATCGCTTTAACAGGTGCATGGGTTGATAAAGAAAAAGGCCTGATTTCCTTGATTGCATTGGAAATGGGTAGTTCAACCCGACTCTGCGCCACCTGGAAACCCAATGATCCTATCGTGGTTATGGGTGTGACTGGTGCTGCAACAGACATTCCATCAGGCAAAACAGTATTATTGTTGGGCGGAGGCTTAGGCAATGCCGTTCTTTTTTCTATCGGTAAAGCAATGCGCGCCGTGGGTAACCAAGTAATTTATTTTGCAGGTTATCGAAACAGTGAAGATTTATTTAAAGTAGAAGATATTGAAGCGGCATCCGATATTATTATCTGGACAGTTGATGACCGCCCTGAAAACAAAGCTATACCCATTACCCGACCTCAGGATAAAAGTTACGTAGGTAATATTATTGAAGCCATGATTGCTTATGGTAGTGGAGAACTAGGTGCAACTCCAATTCATCTGGATGATGTTGACCATTTAATAGTAATTGGATCAGATAGAATGATGGCTGCCGTCAAAGCTGCTCGCTTCGGCGCACTGGAACCGTTTCTAAAAAAACATCACCAAGCTATCGGTTCAATAAACTCACCAATGCAATGTATGATGAAAGGAGTTTGTGCGCAGTGTTTGTGTAAGCATATAGATCCTGAAACAGGCGAAGAATACTTTGTATACTCTTGTTACAATCAGGATCAGGAGCTAGATCGAGTAGATTTTGAAAATCTTCACGCTCGTTTACGACAAAACTCGGTACAAGAGAAGCTGTCTACCTTATGGTTACAACATTTGATGGAAGATGTGGAGTAATTAACTAACACAGGGATGTGAGAGTTTAGCTGTAGCCTTGATGAAAGGGTGCAATCTAAAGTGAGGGGGAAGCACTCGCTAATAAACTCAACAAAAAATG
>CAYNRB010000232.1:0-4831 GCA_964399475.1 uncultured Methylomarinum sp. | reverse complement strand
TTAAAAATGATGCATTTAAGGAAATATAGACATAATAGTTTTATTTTTAATGATTCCACTATGCACCTAATACTCTGGAATATAAAACATACCACTAACTCACTACAGACCCCTAATCAAATCAGCCACATCCGCCATTCCTTGTTTTAAATTGTCCTCTATCTCAGCCATAGTTATTTCCCCAGCTGATTTGCCAGCAGCCCAGTTAGCAACTACTGAAAGTGAAGCATAGTTAATGTCCAGTTCTTTTGCCAAAGCCGCTTCAGGCATCCCAGTCATTCCCACCACATCACATCCATCTTTTTCCATCCGAATAATTTCAGCAGAAGATTCCAATCTGGGGCCTTGTGAACAACCATAAGTTGCAGATGAACTAACTGATAAGTTAGCTTTTTTTCCAGCCTTAATTAAACAATCACACAATTGTCTGTTGTAAGGAAATGTAAAGTCAATATGGGTAACTGCCTCTAGGTCATCTGCAAAAAAAGTATGTTCACGGCCATAACTGTAATCAATAATTTGATCTGGTATTGCAATATGCCCAGGGCTCATAGTGGGAGTAATCCCCCCAACCGCTGCAACCGCAATAATTTCAGTAATCCCTAGTTTTTGCATTCCCCAGATATTGGCTCGATAATTTATTTTGTGAGGAGGAATACGATGGGGATTGCCATGGCGTGCGAGGAATATGATTTCTTTTTGATTAATTTCCCCGAAAACATAGTCAGCAGATGGCTGTCCAAAAGGAGTTTCTAATGTTTTAGTGCCTGTAATCTTTAAACCGTCAATTTGGGTAAGACCTGTCCCCCCTATAATGGCTAATTTTGACATCTATTAATATCCTATAAAAATTAATCTATCACGCTGTTTTATGTTGGAAATTTGCTCTTACACAACGCAAAACACTATAACTAAAGGTTTCATCAAACAACTCAAACACAGGTTTCAGTGCATTTTTTTGTTCTTCGGGTAAATTGACTATTGCATCTTCTATTTGCTGGATTTCTTGTTGATTCAAGTCAATGACATCCTTTAATAAAACACTACCCTCTTCTATTGCTTGGGATAAGTGATTATAAATGGTATCTAATTTGACTTGTCTGTGTGTTGCAATTTGCTCGGCTGTAGATCCTGATCTAAACAATGCAACAGTTTCAGCTACCGTATCGGTTAATTCAATGTCTGAATAAGACAGCAGTACTTTCAGAAACTTCTCACAATACAGATCCAATTTTTTAGCACCTATCCCTGAAATAGTACTCATTTGCTGTAAATTCGTCGGCTTTTCTTCCATCATTGCCATTAAAGTGGCATCGTGAAAAACCACAAAAGGGGGTACATCCTGGGCTTTCGCAATTTCCAGGCGTTTTGCCCGTAATGCATCCCAGAGCAGATTGTCTTGAGTTTCTCTGAATGCTTTTTTATCGACTTGGTTACGCCGCCCTTTTACAGGTTTAATATCTTTTCGCAACATTAAAGTCTGTTCACCGCGCAGAACAGGACGGCATTGTTCAGTCATCTTAAAAGCACCGTATTCAAAATCTACGGCGACATAGCCATTGGCGACTAACTGCCTAAAAACTGAGCGCCACTGACTTTCATCCAATTCTTTACCAATGCCAAAGGTTGATTGCTTGTCATGTCCAAAGTTTATAATTCTTTCTGTGGATTTTCCCAATAAAACATCAATTAGATAATTCACACCAAAACGCTGTTCTGTCCGATAAATACAGGATAATGCCTGTTGTGCGGGAATAGTTCCATCCCAGGTTTCCACGGGTTCCAAACAAGTATCACAATTTCCGCAATTATGCTTAAGATCATCACCAAAATAAGCTAATAAAGCCTGCCTTCTGCAACTGACCATTTCACATAAAGCCAGCATGGAATCCAGCTTGTAAAATTCCACCCGTTTATGAGCCTCATCCGCATTAGAATCTGCCAGCATTTTCCTTAACATGATCACATCCTGTAGTCCATAGGCCATCCAAGCATTAGCGGGATCCCCATCTCGCCCTGCCCTGCCTGTTTCCTGATAATATCCTTCGATGCTTTTGGGCAAATCCAGATGCGCCACAAATCGCACATTGGGTTTATCTATACCCATACCAAAGGCGATAGTGGCAACGATGACAATACCTTCTTCCATTAAAAAACGATGTTGATTCTGATTTTTAACCTGAACGGCTAAACCTGCGTGATAGGGCAAGGCTTTAACACCTTTCCCTGCCAGCCATTGTGCAGTAGACTCCACTTTTTTTCTGGATAAGCAATAGATAATACCTGCATCGCCCCAATGCTCTGCCTTGATAAAATTCAGTACCTGCTGTTTGGCATTTTGTTTTTGTACGATGCGATAACGAATATTGGGACGATCAAAACCACTAACAAATGAATTTGCCTGATCTAGGGCAAGTCGTTGAATGATTTCTGCACGAGTTTTTTCATCGGCTGTGGCGGTTAACGCAATACGAGGAATATCGGGGAATCTTTCGTGTAATAGTGATAACTGTAAATAATCTACACGAAAATCATGCCCCCATTGGGAAACACAATGGGCTTCGTCTATGGCAAATAAAGCGATATTCAAGCGTTCAAATAAAGACAGGGTTCTTGATGAAGTCAGTCTTTCCGGTGCGACGTAAAGTAAATCCAGTTCATCATTGAGTAACTTCTGTTCTATTATTCTGACTTCATCAAAAGACAAAGTAGAGTTCAAAAATTCCGCTTTAACGCCTAATAAATGCATAGCACTCACCTGGTCCTGCATCAATGCTATCAAAGGAGAAATAACGATACCGACACCCGACCTGATCATGGAAGGAATTTGATAGCAGAGTGATTTACCCCCACCTGTAGGCATTAAAACCAGTGCATCCTCACCTTTGATCAGTTTCTCAATAATTTCCTGTTGCTGCCCCCTAAAACTATCATATCCAAAAACAGACTTTAAGATCTTTTTTGACTGCAAATCCCCATTAGCCATTTGTTCTTTAATGATAAACTACTCCAAAAATCAATAACCCCTTATAATATTAAGATTATATCAGGATCAACTGGGTGAAAGTCCCTTTATGACTATTTTGAAAAAACAACATTCTCCGCGTTTAAACTATTTACTGGATCAACAACAGCAACACTTGCTTTCAGGTGGGCTTAAAGGAATAGAAAAAGAAAGTCTACGTATTTCCAGGCAGGGCATCATATCCCAAACCTCTCACCCACATGCACTAGGCTCTGCACTAACCCATCCGCATATTACTACCGACTATTCAGAAGCTTTACTGGAATTTATCACACCACCGTTTGCCGAGATAACCCAAACCTTAGATTTTATGCATCAAGTTCATCAATATGTTTATACTCACCTTGATGAAGAAATGCTTTTATCTACCAGTATGCCCTGTGGTATTAATGGTGATGAAAGTATACCCATAGCTGAATATGGTAATTCTAATATCGGCAAAATGAAACATGTCTACAGAGAGGGTTTGTGGCATCGTTATGGTAGAACCATGCAGGCAATTGCTGGGATTCACTTTAATTATTCTGTTCCCGATGCACTTTGGCCGGTATTACATAAACAAAGTCAGAGCAGCAAAAAACTGAGTGCGTTTATTTCTGAAACCTATTTTGGTCTGGTCAGGAATTTTCAGAGTCAGGGCTGGTTAATTTTATATTTATTTGGTGCATCCCCTGCTATTTGCAAAAGCTTTTTTAAAAGCCGCCCGCATTTAATGGCTGAATTTGATGAATACGATCAATACACTTTATATCACCCTTATGCCACCTCATTACGCATGAGTGATATTGGCTACAAAAGTAAAAACCAGGCTAATTTAAAAATTGATTACAATTCATTATCGGGTTATGTGAACAGCTTAAGCGAAGCTACTGAAACACCCTACCCTGATTATGAAGCAATTGGGGTTAAGACAGAGGGGCATTATAAACAACTTAATGCCAATATCCTGCAAATTGAAAATGAGTATTACAGCACCATTCGCCCTAAACAAATTGCTCGTACGGGTGAAAAACCAACCCTGGCTCTGAATGTTCGTGGAGTTAGATATATAGAAGTGCGCTCATTAGATCTTGATCTATTCAATCCTATTGGCATTGATGAAAATAAAGCCCGATTTATTGAAGCCTTTTTGTTAAGTTGCCTGATGCAGGATAGTCCAGAATATAAAGGCCATGAATATCAAATAAATAACGACAATCAACTCTCTGTTGCACACTTGGGAAGAAAACCTGATCTGCAACTTAATAAAGATGGCCAACCTATATCCTTACAATCTTGGGCCAATCAGATTCTAGAATCTATACAACCTATTTGCGAGATACTTGATGATGGAAATATTGATCAGCCCTACACTAAAGCCTTGAATCAACAATTTGAAGTGGTAGAAAATCCTGACCTGGCACCTTCTGCAAAAATTCTTCAGAATATGGCTAGTAAAAAAGTACCTTTTGGTCGATTCGGTTTAGATATATCAGAGCTGCATAAGCAATATTTTATGAATCAGGACGTAGACGAAAAACTAGCTCAACAATTTGATGAATTGACTACTTCGTCTCACAAGAAACAGAAAGAAGTTGAGTATAATGACTCTATTTCTTTCGATCAATTTTTAGAAAATTATTTTTCCCAGAGTAGTAAAATTGGCAACTCTAGGGATTAATAGTTACTGTAGAGCGGACTTCAGTCCACTACAAAGGAATTCTGATTTATTCCTCAGGTAATGCGCAATAAATAACCTACCAATATTGTGCCGTATTTTTGTTTGCCTTTGGCGTTGCTACGTAGGGCACATAGCGAGCTATGTAA
>CAYNRB010000231.1:0-4838 GCA_964399475.1 uncultured Methylomarinum sp. | reverse complement strand
CATTTAAATGTAGCCTTGATGTAACAGAGTGGAATCAAGGGTTTGACGACTTCAATCCTAGATTCCGCTTCGCTGCATCCAGGCTACATTGTCGGGTAATCGCCAGATACAATGACACTGTTCAGGCCGATAGGCGTAATGCATTTTATATTTACTGTGTGTGAGAACATGATGCCATTCGGGCAAGTAATTAAATTGATGACCTTAGGAAAATTAGTTAAAGCAATTTGTTTAGAAAACTTTGTTTTTCCGATACATTTAAATGTAGGTTGGGGTGGCTTATCAAGCGTAGCGAAAAAAGCTAACCCAACCTACAGTTTAAATCATTTTAGCAAGTGGAGTTTATACTGTTTTCTATGTCGAATAATACTGTAGAGCGGACTTTAGTCCGCAAATAGTCTGCCATATACATCGTTTGCGGACTAAAGTCCGCTCTACATCAAGCCTCTATAAAGCCTTTCAGATCAGGCAAAACGCCTGTGTTCGCCCACACCATCAATATTTTTCACACAACGTCCACATAATTCAGGATGTTTTTTATGCTCGCCCACATCAAAACGATGATGCCAGCAACGCACACATTTTGTATGCTCAGAGGCAATGACTTTTAATTTAATACCTTCTATTTCTGTCTGGATAGCATCTTCTGGAGAAAACTTTTCATCCGCAATTGATGCGCCTGAGGTAATAAAGATAAAATGCAATTCATTAGAGAGCATGTTTAAGGTCTTGAAATAATCTTCATTACAATACAATTCAACTTCTGCACTTAATGACGAGCCAATTTCTCCTTTTGCTCTTAATTGTTCAATCTCTTTACTGACAGCAGGACGGACTAGCATTATTTTGTCCCAAAATGCTCGATCCATTCTTGATTCTGCATCAAATTCAAATAACTGATCGTACCAAGTTTCCAGAAATACCGACTCACTCCGTTCACCTGGAATGAATTGCCATATTTCATCAGCTGTATAACTAATAATAGGCGCAAGCCAACGGGTCAAGGCTTCAATAACATGATACATCGCAGTTTGCGCAGAACGACGAGCCAAACCATTCGCTTTTCCTGTATATTGACGATCCTTGATAATATCCAGATAAAATCCACCTAAATCCATCGCGCAGAAATGATGCACTTTTTGATAAATTTGCTGAAACTGATACGTATCGTACGCCGCAATAACCTCTTTCTGCAATAAGCAGGTTCTGTCAATAACCCAGCGGTCCAGCGCTAACATATGCTCCGGCTTAACAAGATCCTTTGCTGGATCAAAACCATCCAAATTAGATAACAAAAATCGAGCTGTATTTCTTAAGCGGCGATAACCATCCGAAGTGCGTTTCAATATTTCATCAGAAACATTCATCTCCCCACGATAATCTGTAGCAGCCACCCATAATCGCAAAACATCAGCACCTAAAGATTTCATGATGCTTTGCGGTGCCACCACATTGCCTTTAGATTTAGACATTTTTTTACCGTCGGCATCGACGGTAAAACCATGGGTTAAAACAGCTTTATAGGGAGCTACATCATTCATAGATGTCGATGCCAGCATAGACGACTGAAACCAGCCTCTATGCTGATCCGAGCCTTCAAGATATAAATCTGCCGGAAATTGCAATATCTCACGACGATCCAACACAGCAGCATGAGTAACACCAGAATCAAACCAAACATCCAGAGTATCCTGCATTTTGTCGTAATGTTCTGCCTCATCACCAATCAATTCACTCGCTTCTAACTGAAACCAAGCTTCAATACCTTCTTTTTCAATTCGAAGCGCAACTTCTTCAATTAATTCATGGGTTCGAGGATGAAGTTCTCCGCTTTCTTTATGAACAAAAAAAGCAATCGGCACACCCCACGTACGTTGCCTAGAAATACACCAATCTGGTCTGCCATCAATCATGCCTTCTATACGTGCCTGTCCCCAATCTGGAATCCAGTCAACACGCTTGACTTCATTTAAAGCTTGTTCACGTAATTTATTTTTATCCATAGAAATAAACCATTGCGGCGTTGCCCTAAAAATAATAGGGGTTTTATGCCGCCAGCAATGCGGATAACTATGAAATATGGCTACATGATGAACTAATTTAGCTTTTTCTATTAATACTTCTAATACATGTTCATTGGCATTGAATACATGCTCACCAGCAAAAAATTCAGTATTCGGCAAAAATACGCCATTTGCACCTACTGGATTATCAATAGGTAATCCATTCTTCATGCCAACAACATAATCATCCTGGCCATGTCCTGGCGCAGTATGTACCGCACCTGTACCTGCATCGGTGGTCACATGATCAGCTAAAATAATTGGGACTTGGCGATCATAAAATGGATGCTGGAGCAATTGTTTATCCAATGCCTCACCCTTACAATAGGCAATCACATGATGCTCGCCCACACCATATCTCAACATGGTATCTTTTAGCAATACTTCAGCAACAACCAAGCGTTCCTTCAGACCATCAATTTCACATTGAACGATGGTATATTCCAGCTCAGGATTTAGCGCAACGCCTTGGTTGGCTGGTAGTGTCCAGGGTGTAGTCGTCCAGATTACTACTGATAACGGCCCTACACCTTGATGCTCAGGAGCATGATGACAACTAGCTAAAAAAGTAGCTTCATTACAGACTTGAAAGCGTACATCTATCGCTGGAGAATGTTTATCCTCATATTCCACCTCAGCCTCAGCCAGAGCAGAACCACAATCAGTACACCAATGCACAGGCTTAACACCCTGACTTAAATGGCCTTTTGCAGCAATTTTAGCTAATGAACGCACAATATCGGCTTCAAAAGCAAAATCCATGGTTAAATAAGGATTATCCCATTCACCCAAAATACCTAAGCGAATAAACTCTTCTTTCTGGATTTTAACCTGCTTAGTTGCATAGCTACGACATTCCTTGCGAAAAACAGCAGGCGATACTTTTACTCCAGCTTTGCCTATTTTTTTTTCAACCATTAATTCAATAGGCAGCCCATGACAATCCCAGCCAGGCACATAAGGCGCATCAAAGCCACTAAGTGACTTAGATTTAATAATAATGTCTTTTAAAACTTTATTAACTGCATGACCAATATGAATCGCACCATTTGCATAAGGAGGGCCATCATGCAAAATAAATTTAGGTTTGCCTGCAAATTCTTCTCGGATCTTGTTATATAAATCAGATTCATTCCATTGCTTTAAACGCTCAGGCTCGCGTTGAGCCAGGTTGCCCTTCATTGGAAAAGCAGTTTTGGGTAAATTTAGTGTTTTTTTGTAATCCATCTTTTAGCTTTAATTAGGGATAAGTTCTATCTGGGACGATAAAGGTTTAGTTAGTAATTTATACTTCCGGCAAAAGTACATCGTTATAAATTCTGTCACTGAGTGCACACAAAGTAAAGGCTACAAACTGTGTAAAATTTGTTTTGCAATAATAATATCTTTTTCTATCTGTAATTTTAGCTCATCCATCGACTCAAAACGTATTTCATCCCTGATTTTCTGTTTAAAATGAACCTCAATATATTCACCGTATATGTCCTGATCAAAATCGAACAGATGTGTTTCTAAAATGACTTTACTGCTTCCATCCACTGTAGGACGACTACCAACATTAGCAATACCGAGTATTTCTCTATCATTTATACCCGACATAGTCACCACAAAAACACCAGAGATAGGCGTATTTTTTCTGACCATTCGAATGTTGGCGGTAGGAAAGCCAATTAACCGACCTCGTTTATTACCCTGTGAAACTCTGCCGCAAATAGAATAATCCCGACCTAACATCAGCTTTGCTTTAGATAAATCACCTATAGCTAAAGCATCTCTAATTAGTGTACTACTGACGCGCTGATCGTCCATGAAAAAAGATTGCGTATCTTCGACCTGAAAGCCAAATTGCTGACCCTTTTCTTTTAACATTTCAAAGTTACCACAACGAGCTTTTCCAAAATGGAAATCATCACCCACAATCAAATGTTTCACATTGAGTTTATTGAGCAAAAAATCGCTAATAAAATCTTCAGCTTCATAATTAGCTAAAACTCGATTGAAAGTCACGACTAGCAACTTGTCAACAGGTAAACAATTAAATTGAACAACTTTTTCCCGAAAGCGCATCAATCGAGAAGGCGCATTCTCACCCAGAAAATATTCTAAAGGCTGCGGTTCAAACAGCATAACTACAACAGGAAGATTCAACATCCGACCTCGTTCAGCTAACTTATCTATAACGAATCTATGACCTAAATGCACACCATCAAAATTGCCTATACTAAGAACACAACCCAGTTCTAATGGTTTCAGGTGAGTTAATCCTCTAATTATTTGCATAGATGGCTGAAAGAACCAAAATTCGCTATTCTAACATTATCTAGCAAAAACGTGCACGTTCCTAAGGCTTTCTTTATCAAGGATAAACATCCTTACTATATTATTACCAAGAAACAATATAAGGGTCAATAATTGAAACCATTATGACTTAGCTAAAATCGTAGATTTCAGTGACACTCCATCAATGTAGTCTGGATGGAGCAAAGCGGAATCCAGGGCAAACCAAGTAGATATTTCCTGGATTCCACTTCGTTACATCCAGGCTACTGCTTATTGACCGTGATGAACTGCGTCATGGGCTTTAAGCTAAGTCTTTGGTAGATTATGGGTAAAGTACTTCATCAATGTAGCCTGGATGGAGCAAAGCGGAATCCAGGGTAAACCAAGTTAATATCTCCTGGATTCCACTTTGTTACATCCAGGCTACTGCTTAATGACCATGATGAACTGCGTCACGGGATACGAATTATTCTTGATTAGCTAGGTTTAGCATAA
>CAYNRB010000230.1:0-4838 GCA_964399475.1 uncultured Methylomarinum sp. | reverse complement strand
AGGGTGGGCAGTCTTTTTTGCCCACCCTACAAAACTTTATCAACTTCAGCATGTAATATATAGCGGATACAACTCAAGCTTAAGTTAATTGTTACTACTGATGCTTTGACAATTTAGGCTTGATGAGTCGGTGAAGATGTAGAGCGGACTTCAGTCCGCTCTATAATATTCATCATACCAAAGAAGATGGAGTATTTAGGGTTCAATCTTTTTTTCTTCTGTCTCAAACCATTGATCAAGTACTTCATGTACTTCATCTATCCCGGTTTTTTTAAATGAAGAAAAGAGTTGTAGGGACACAGAAAAATTTACATCAGCCAGTTCTTTCTGCACTTTAAACAAGGTGTTTTTTGCTGCACCATAATTAATCTTATCGGCTTTAGTAAGCAAAATATGTAGAGGCAAATGGGTATGTTCACACCATTCAATCATCTGCATATCAAATTCAGTTAGTGGGTGGCGTATATCCATCACTAATATGATTCCGCTCAGTGCTTTACGCTTTGTTAAATAGATTTCCATCATTTTATGCCATTGCTTTTTCACAGCCAAAGGCACTTTGGCATAGCCATAACCCGGTAAATCTACAAATTTTCGTTGCTCATCAATTTCAAAAAAATTTAGTAATTGGGTGCGTCCCGGTGTTTTACTGATTCTAGCTAGTGAATTTTGTCGGGTCAGTGTATTAATTGCACTTGACTTTCCTGCATTTGAGCGACCAGCAAAAGCTATTTCTTTGCCTTGGTCTTCAGGTGCATCACTCAATTTAGGTGCGCTTTTAATAAACCTGGCTTGATGATAGACTGGATTCATCCTGGTCTCGCGATTAGAGTAGAATTCAGTTATTATATAGCTTTAAGAACTAAGATTAAATAAAACCTGAAGTAGATTTTTTTTCATTCAATCAATTGCTCAAGATTTTATTTAATTGCAGGTTCAAATTACCTGACCGGTTTCAAATAACACTTATTCCATAAGGGGAATCTGATGATAAAAAAATTGCTCGCTCTTTCCATTACTCTTGCATTTTCAATAGCACCAACGCTTAGCAATGCAGAAGGCTCAATAGATGCAGGTAAGGATATTGCCACGAGTTGTGAAGGATGTCATGGAGTGGATGGAAACAGTATGGTTCCCATTTATCCAAAGTTGGCAGGGCAACATGCTGCCTATCTTGTACAGCAATTACAAGATTTTAAGGAAGGCTCAAGAAATGATCCAATGATGGCCTCTTTTGCGGCTTCTCTAGATGATCAATCAATGCGAGATGTTGCCGCTTTTTATTCTTCAAAAAAAATCTCAGTCAATCAAGCACCTTATTTAGAGCCTGAAGATGACGACGATGAAAATGTCGATAATAGCGCTGAAATAAATACTTTGATAACTTTAGGCGGAGATTTATATCGCAATGGTAATCTCAAATCAAAAGTTTCTGCTTGTATCGCTTGTCATGGACCTTCTGGAGAAGGCAATAAGCCAGCCGCTTACCCTGCTTTATATAGTCAACAGTCAGATTATCTAATCAAGACTTTAACTGATTTTAAAAATGGTGATCGTACAAACGATACTGATTCGCCAATGCACATGATTGCTAAAAAGATGTCTAAGAAAGAAATTCAGGCCGTATCATTTTATATATCAATGATGAAATAGACTTTTATTCTGTACTCCTTCAGCTTTAGCTTAATGAATATTGTAGAGTGGACTGAAGTCCGTTCTACAACAAATTGATCCATCAAGCCCAAAATTGTCGGAGCACTAGATAGTTTTGTTTTATACGCTCGTTTATTAAGTAATACCTAACCCAATATCACACTGAATTCAACAGTTTAAATTATCGAAGTTATGATTTAAACTCAATAACAATTTTTGGAGTGCTAAAACATGTTTTAGTACTCCAGATATTTTATTTATTCACTTTCAATTGCGCTCCTAGCCCTGCCTATTTCCCATAAGTCGTACACCAAAAGAAAGCCAATATTTAAGTATTTGTTTCTATTGAAACCGAGATTAAATATCTTTATTTTACACCACTGTAACCAATTGATTATTATAGTGTTCGCACTTGTGGATAATAGGCAGTCCTAGCCACAAGTTATATATTTTCATTACTGAATAGTTTTCATACCAGTTAAAGCTTGAATCGGTTGAACAAAACAACAAACTAGGCGGTCTATGTTAAGAATTTTGTGATTGACCTGAATTCGGTTATTACTGAATTTATACTTCGCAACATCAATTTTTAAAAATACCTTTAATTAAGGAGAGCTTTAAATGCTAAAAAAGTTAATTCTGTTCCTATTTTTTACGCTTGCAACAATAACCACTGCTTCACAAGCGGAAACATTGGGTTACGAACTTATAACACCCGCTCAGCCCACACAGAATCAAGATAAAATCGAAATCATTGAATTCTTTTGGTATGGCTGTCCGCATTGTTATAGTTTTGAACCTGTATTGACAGAATGGCTAAAAACCAAGCCTGATAATGTCGAGTTTATTCGCCAACCAGCTATTTTCAGTAGTTTATGGGGCAAGCATGCAAAAGCATTTTTTACAGCAGAAGCCTTAGGTGTTTTAGATAAAGTACATACCGATTTATTCGACGCTATTCAGAACAAAAAACAAAAACTTACCTCAGAAGATCAGCTCGCTACCTTTTTTGTAGCGCGTGGTGTTGATGAGACTGAATTTCGTAATACTTTTAATTCCTTCCTGGTTGATGCTAAGTTACGCCAAGCAAAAAGTATGGCACCACGTTATGGCATTACTGGGGTTCCTGCTATTGTTATCAATGGGAAATATAAAACCAGTGGACCTTTAGCGGGTTCCCAAGATAAGATTACTGCCGTTATGGATCGTCTGATTTTAAAAGAAAGTCAGACTAAATAAACTTGGGCAAAATCTGAAAAACAATCTATTATTAATATCATTCATCTTGACTCTAATCAAGTATATGCTTTGGGATGTTATGAATTGTCAGCTACCATTTCAAGTCGGAACAAAAGGTTTTAAAACATATTCAAGGAGTGCTATAGCTGTTTCAGAAATGACTATTCACTCCTTGGTACATTTACAGTGGACGGAAGTAGGCTCCACATGTTTTCTGTAAGTGTTTTAGGCGTAGCCTCAGAAGCACTCGCCTCAACTAAGATGGGTTTTCCAGCATGTACAAACTATTGATACCTTTAGGAGTGAGGACTTAATAATATCCGAAAGTTTGGCGCAGGATTCGGATATTATTTAATCCTCGCACCTTATTAATGTTAGGAATTTTCGATGGGCATCTTAAGTAAAAGTAATACCACAGATAAATGGAAAAGCAAATATTTTGAGCTTCTGGATGAAAATGAAATATTTGAGAAATCACGTAAAAACAGTGAAGACCTGCTTTGTAAAACAATTGTTCGATTAAGCCTTGCCTCTACAGGATTTAACAAAGATCTTGATCCTTATCTATTACGTATTAGAAAACAATTAAAAAAAGGCTTAAAGAGCGAACTACTAAAAGTAGAACTGGAAAATTTTTCTAATGCTTTAATGACCTTAAATGATAGTGTTTCAGAAGATTCTGTAGCCGATGCAAGTTTATTATTTGAGTTTTTATCCCAACACTTTCCAGAGCAAAAGAATGAAATTCAGCGAATTGAAGTAAAATTTACAAAGAACGAGTTTCCAAATGCGCAATATCTTTTTATAGCTATCAATGATTTTATTGATTCAATTCAATCAATAAGTTCTCTTGATAATATAGCAGTAAGTAATATTCAAAATGATGCGATTGATTCTAAACTTGTCAACACACATTTACAGCATTTATTGGATAATCTAGATATTCCTCTTCAATTCGAATCCCAGGCTCAGAAACTAAAAGATCAACTATATAATAACTCAGCTATAGATATTGCTCTAGATGAAACTGTTTCTTTGCTACTGAATATAAAAAAACATTTTCATTCTGAACAACAAGAATTAGCTAAGTTTCTTGCCCAATTAACTGAACATCTCTCCGAATTAGGCAAACAAGCATCTGGCGCCCAATCTGTTACAAATTCTTCACTGCAAAACCAAAAACAACTTGCTCAAACGGTTACATCACAAGTGAAGGATCTACAGCTTAGTTCAAAAAAAGAAACCCAGCTAGAACCGCTTAAGCAATTAATTCATAATCGCCTAGCTGAAATTGCATTACACATTGAAAAACATCAAGTTGAAGAAGAAATAGAACGTATTAAAGTTGATCAAGAGCTGGAGTCTTTAACAAAAAGAATTAAAGATATGGAAAAGGAGTCAGTTTCTTTAAATGATAAACTGGATGTTGCACACTACCGAGCATCTCACGACCCTTTAACACAGCTACCTAATCGATTAGCCTACGATGAGCGGCTGGAGACAGAATTGGCTCGTTGGAAGCGCTATCAATCACCGCTTTCTATTATTATTTGGGACATAGACTGGTTTAAAAACATTAACGATAATTTTGGTCATAAAGCAGGAGATAAAACCCTGATACTTATCGCAAAATTACTTTCTAATTATTGTAGGGAAACAGACTTTGTTTCACGATTTGGAGGCGAAGAATTTACTATGTTGCTCTCTGACACTGATGCTCAGTCAGCCTGTCAAACAGCCAATAAATTGCGAAAAGTGATTGAAAAAACAGCGTTTAACTCCAACGGGAAAAAGATATCCATCACAATTTCCTGTGGTATCACCCAGTTTATTCAAGATGATACTGGGTTATCGGCCTTTAATCGTGCCGATGCAGCTTTATATAAAGCTAAAAATAATGGTCGAAATCAGTGTGTTATTGGTTAAAAAAATCAACTTGCTTTAAA
>CAYNRB010000229.1:0-4864 GCA_964399475.1 uncultured Methylomarinum sp. | reverse complement strand
CCTCAGAAAATAAAGCCCCATGCAGCCGCCTGGCTAGCCCTCTTATTTTTTCATCTGTCTAACATACCTTGAGAAGCATCAACACCTATAACAGGGAATCCTTGATTTCGCAGCCAAGCTGCATCCCGACCGATACCACAACCATTATCTGCTGTGGTTGTATTAGTGGTAAAGCATGTATTTATAAGTTCATAAATCCGCTCTGGAATTAATGTGCGGTGTAAATCAGCAATGCTCTCTGCATCTTGGTTGTATGTTAGAACTGTTTGATTATCCATGATACTAAAAAATTATTTTAACAGGTACTGTTACTTGTGAGTTTTCAACCTCTCGACCTGAAACCTTCTCCCACCAGATCTCTGTCTCTCTAGCCAGATTGTCTAGTACAATAATATCAACAGCGCATTGCTCTATCTGCTGCTCAGTCCTAGACTTAAGCTGGCTAACAAATAGACTAAAGTACAGAGACCAGCCTTCTGATCTTGAGAAATCTATACCCCCTTGAAATATGTGCCCATAAGAAAACATATATTTAAACATCTCACCAATTGCTGATCTTATATAGCCCAGCCCCCCATCACTTAAATTCTGGTTGTTTTTTGCATCTGCAAAAACAAATCTAAGTTTGTTCATCTTTATTTGATTAAGGATGTTCTTTTGATTATAGAAAACCAAAACAATATCTGGTTGTTTTCCACTAACTTGGCTCTGCAATCCCCAGTCATTCATTTTTTGGCTAAACCTATCTCTGTAAAACTCAGCACTATGGCCTAGTTTTTTTACTATATTGAGAGGGGAGCCTTTAGTAATAAAGCAGCATCGCTCTCCTAATGTAAGTTTTGCTTCAGCTGGCATTGAAGGTGTCTCGTCATAAGACCAGCCATTCTCTCTTGCTGCATTAATAATGGCATAACGACTAATTAGCTCTAATGCAAAGTCTGCATTGGCTTCCTTCTTAAAAAGTTCTAATAAAAGAGCTTCTACCTTTTCCTTAGAATTGTCCTTTGTTTTATCACTTATTTTTTTATTAAATATAGCTTTCAATAAATAAAGGGCTTCTTTTATCTCTGGGTATGCACTCACTAAGCGGTTATAATTTTGCAGGGTCATCGGGATAGATGAATACCGTTTTGACTCATAAGGCTCTAACGCCTTTTTAATCTTTTCAATAGAAACAACATCTTGCCTGCCTTCTAAAAAACTCCGCCTTTTTCTTAACAGTCCCAACAAAGCCCTAAGCGGCATATCATCATCTAAAAGCTGATGTTTTTTTTCATAATAAACTAATGGAACTGCTGTTAATTTATTTTGGTACGTTAGTGGCCAATCAGTATGGCGTGATGGGAAATCTACTTGCTGCACAGCTCCTGATGATTGTTGTAGGTTATACTTTTCCAAAAAATCACATAAAAAACTTACCGCTTTTAAAGTTTCTGCATCTTCAACAGATAAAATATTGTTAAGCTTTGTTATGAATTCATCTTTCTTACTGCTATTCTCACTTTTCGATCCTATTAAAATGTAACTCAGCTGATTTAGCCATAAATATGCAAGAACCGAAATGTCAGCATGTGTGTTTTTGCAAAATAAAAATGAAAGCTCATACAGTTTTTCAGCGATTAGTTTATTAAGTATTGTCACTCGGCTTTCTCAGCTAAATAAGTATCATCAACCTTTTGTTCATCAATATGTTTTTTCAAATAGAAACTTAGGAAATTATCAATGGTTTTAAACTCCTCATCTTCACTTAAAACAAGTTCACTATTACTAGTTGTCTTTATTAAATTTATCAAAGGTGTACCGTCAAATATCATTTTCAATGTTTTTAGGGTTATTTCTAATTTTTCATCAGAAACAGCGCCTAACTGAGGAAAAAGTAGAGAAACTAATGATTTTGCAACCCAAGACTTCATATAATTACGAAAAAACACTCCGGCTCCTACTTTTATGGCCTCTTTTTCATTAACCCCTACTTTTAGTTGGTCTTCATTCCTCAAACCTTCAAAAGCAAATTTCATTGAATCCAAAAGAATAGATACACCAATAACATTTTCAGAAACCAAGCCTTTTTCTCCACCAAATAACTTAAGGTACTGTTCTTTAAAAACAGTCATATAAGAACTATCTGACGTTTTAATATTGCCCACGCTAATTAAGTATTTGCTTTTCTCCCCCCAAACATTTTCCTTACAGTTGTTAAAGTGAGTGTTAATAATTTTCGCTATTGTGTCGGATGTAGGAGGATCCATATAGAGTGTATTAAACCTACGTTGCAATGCAAATGAAAGAGTAGTTAGTTGCCCCCGATCTGCATCATTCATCGTGCCGATCATACGAAATGAAGCAGGTACTTTATAGTCTTTATATTTATCTCTGCGCTCTTCTGTAGACGGGACAACTCCAACAGGTTTGTAGGCTTTCTTATCATCTTCTTCAACTTCAACCTTGAATGGTAACTCCACACTCTGATTAGATAGGATGGAAAACAGCTCTCCAAAGCAACTATCAATATTGGCTCTATTAATTTCATCAACAATAAGCCACTTATCCTTATCGATGGCTTTAAGAAAAAAACCTTCATCGAAAATAAGGCCCAGCCCATCTGGGCTAGGAAGATAACGTCCAACTAAATCACCAGTCGTCCATGCTGGTGACGCAGTACACAGTAATGCAGAATCTTCATTACCTTTCATGCCATATTTTGCTATTTCTACGGCTAATTTTGTTTTCCCACAGCCGGGAGGACCAACCAATATTACATTTTTACCTGAATTTAAAGAGGCGCATATTGATGAAATAGTATTCCATCTAAAGTGAAGATTTTTACTTTTTAATTCCTCATTTATTTTAATCGCATCCAAATCAACTGGCCGAACATCTTTTAAATCATTTTTTGTTGGTAATTCATTGAATATATTTTCTTTCTTACTATCTTCACGCTTGTCATCAGGCAAATTGAAATTAAATGCCATCAATCGTAATAACGCATTGGAAACCATCGTTAGTAATAGCTTTTTTCCATATTTTTCACCTGAATCCGAATCAACAAAACTCGGAACTCTATGTATCCATTCCCAACCATTTGTGTCGCTATTTTGTGACCATAGATCACCAACGGACTTATCTTTAATCGTTAAACTAATGATTACTTTCCCCTTTTTTTCAGAATCAGAAAACAGATAATCCTTCTCAAAAGATGCTGCATCAAAGTTACTAAATGTTTGGTAGGTTATTTCCTTCTCAAAGTGTTCCCCGCAGTCATCATCAAGAGCTAAACCTTTACCTTTATCTAAACCATCAATATTATATAAAGTAAATCCCCCTCCAAGCAGCCCCACACCTTCCCCATATATTTCTAACTTTGCTTTATTTGTGAATCTAAGCTTTATTAATTTCGATGTGCCTTTACCCTTAATAGTCAATTCCAGATATGGTAGTTTCTTTTCTCCAGAAGGAGTAATGGTTTTATAATCAATCTCATACTCACAGGAGTGCGTACTGCTCTTTTTCTCACCATAATTTAAATTTACTGTGAGTTTGATTTGCCCTACATCTTCAATCTTAGGAATCTTTTCTATTAATATCTTTTCAAACTCAGTCCGGCCGACCTCGTTTTTCAGGCTTTCTTTGGCTAATTCCTCAGTCATTTATTCCATTTCCTATATTTATTAAAAATTGTTCACCGGCTATGCACCCAGTGTTAGTTATCTATTCTCATTTAGTGCCACAAAAAACCCAACCTTCTCCATCTGCCCTAAACTATTTACATGGCACTGTTCCAGCCCTTCATTCGACACGATTATCGCTAATGCTTGTGCCCGCGACACGGCTACATTAAGCCGGTTTATATCAAACACAAAATCTAAGCCTCGGCTTGATTCTGCTACATCACTGACTGCCATTGAGATAATAACCACTGGCGCCTCTTGCCCTTGGAATTTATCTATGGTGCCAATTTCTAGGTCGCCTTTGAGCTTTTCTTTTAGCAAGTTTACTTGCATATTATAGGGCGCGACAATCAGAAGATCGTCATCTGTTATTGGCTTTGTCTCACCTTTGTTGTTAGTGAATGTACCTGTTTTTAGTTCATCAATCAATTGCTGAATTTTGACAACCTCTTCTTCGCTACTCTGGGTATTATCTTCATGTTGAACGCTGATTGATAAAATACCATTTGCTTGGGTGATCTGCATTGGATTATCTATGTTGATAGATTGAATTTCAGTTTGTTTATCTGATTTTAACTTACCTTCATAAACTATTTCGGATAACGGCTGGCAGACTTTAGGGTGCATTCGATAAGTCCGCTCTAAGAATACGCCTTGGTCATCAGGAATAACAGCGTGGCCTTTAAGCATAAACTCTAGTGCTGAGGCACCTGCATTGCCAGGGTGTGAACCTTGAATGGGTTGCTCTAATTGCATCTGGTCGCCCATCAAAATGATGTTTTTGGCGGCGCCTGATACGGCAATGAGGTTGGCAAGGGCAACTTGGCTGGCTTCATCGACAAACAAGTAATCTACGGGGGCTTGATAGGCTTCATCTTTGGCAAAGCCATAGACTGTTGCACCAATAACGCTATAACTTTCATATGGTGCTTTTTTTGTAAAACTCATGCCACTTCGATAATCTAAGTTTGGATAAAGCTCTTTTGGGTATAATTCATTGAAGTCTTTTATTGATCCGTAACCACCTACCTTCACTAAACTTGCTTCAGGTAACAGATTTGGTAACTCTTTTAGTAAATTCATAATGGCGGCATGACTATTTGACATGATGCCTACGCGTTTGCCATCGTTAACTAAGCTAGTAATCACATTTTTAGCGGTGAATGTTTTTCCTGCACCTGGCGGCCCTTGAATAC